>NZ_MIFU01000081.1:0-84494 GCF_001855215.1 Pseudomonas sp. 06C 126
GAGCGGGCTTGCCCGCGATGAGGCCGGTCCAGCCACCACAATCCCTCAGCCCTCAGCCCCCAACAACCGATACCCCACCCCCGCCTCGGTCACGATAAAGCGTGGCTGGGTCGGGTCATCCGCCAGCTTCTGGCGCAAGTGCCCCACCACAATGCGCAGGTAGTGGCTGTCTTCGGTATGGGTCGGGCCCCAGATGTCCTTGAGCAACTGTTGCTGGGTAATCACCCGGCCTGGATAACGCGCCAGTTGCGCCAGCACCGCGTATTCCTTGCGGGTCAGGGCCACGTCGACACCGTCCAGCAACACCCGCCGATAGGCCAGGTCGACCGTCAGCGGGCCAAACTGCAGCGCCGCCTGCTGGGCTTCTCCGACAGGCGCCTGGCGTAACAACGCACGGACCCGGGCCAGGAACTCCTGGATGCCAAACGGCTTGGTCACATAGTCATTGGCGCCACCGTCCAGCGCCTGGACCTTCTGCCCTTCGCTGGCCCGTACCGACAACACCAGCACCGGGGCCGTCGACCATTCGCGCAACTCACGCAGCACCTGCTGGCCGTCCATATCCGGCAGGCCCAGGTCCAGCACCAGCAGGTCCGGCTTGTTCAATGCCGCCTGGGCCAACCCTTCGGCGCCGGTTCCAGCCTCAATTACCTTATAGCCCTGGGACGCCAGGCTGATGCGCAAGAACTTGCGAATCTGCGGCTCGTCATCAATGACCAAAATCGTCGCAGTCTGGCTCATGGTGTTCCGTCACAATCGCTGAAAAAAAATAAGAGTAGCGCACCTGATATCACGCTTCACTTTCCAGGCTCGGCTGGGTCTGCAATGGCAGGAACAAGGTGATGCAAGTGCCCCGCCCGTCGATGCCCTCGGCCACGCTGATATGCCCGCCGTGGGCGCCGACCATGCCCTGGCAGATTGCCAGGCCGAGCCCGGTGCCCTGCCCGCCGCGGTCGCCGCGAGCGGCGGTGTAGAACATATCGAAAATCTTCGCCCGCTCCTCTTCAGGAATCCCCGGGCCTTCATCACTCACCGAGAAAAACAACGCCTGGTCCGCCACACCGGCACGCAGTTGCAAGCGACCATGGGGCGGTGAAAAACGCGCGGCGTTTTCCAGCACATTGACCAGGGCCTGCTCGATCAAGGCGGCATGCACATACAGCAGCGGCAACTCGGGCGGCACGTCAGTACTCACCTGCAACGGCGCCAGCACCGCGCGCAAACGGGCGAGGGAACTGCCGACGATATCGCCGGGCGACACCCAGTCGCGCGCCAGCTTCAAGGCGCCATGGCCCAGACGGGTCATGTCCAGCAGGTTCTGGATATAGCGGTCCAGGCGCTCGGCTTCATCGCGAGTGCCTTCGAGCAGCTCACGGCGATCTTCCAGGGGAATGGCTTCGCCCAGGGCCAGCAGGCTGTCGATGCTGCCGCGCATGGAGGTCAGCGGCGTGCGCAGATCATGGGACACCGAAGCCAGCAAGGCGCTGCGCAGTTGCTCGGTCTCGCCATGCAAACGGGCGGCCTCCAGATTCTGCGCCAGTTGGGCACGGGCCAGCGCCTGGGCCAATGGCTGGCTCAAGGCCGTGAGCAGGCGCCGACGTTGACCACTGAGTTCCAGGCCGGCCTTGGGGCTGACGCCGAGCAAACCCAATGGACCATTTTCAGCGGACAACGGCCACCACCACCAACGCCCAAACGGCAAGGTGCCAGTGCCCATGCCCGCCGGTTGGTCGTGCTGCCAGGCCCAGTCGGCGGCGGCACGTTCGGCTTCGGTGAAGGTGATCGGCCCACCGGTCTCGACTTTCCACTCACTGGGCCCGTCGCGATTGACCAGGCACAACTGCAAATCGCTCCAGCCCTGCAGATGATGGGCCGCTGCGCTGATCACCGCTTGGCGGTCGGTGGCGGCGGTGAGTTTGCGCGACAGGTCGAGGAGCTCGCTGGTTTCTTCCTGAGTGTCGCGCAGGGCTTGCAGTTGCCGACGCTGACGCGCAGCCAGGTTGCCGGTCAGCGCCGCCATCAGCAGGAAAAACAACAGCGTCAGCACATCTTCTTCACGCTGGATGGCGAAGGAAAAATTCGGCGGGATAAACAAAAAGTCATAGGTCATGAACGACAGCGCCGCACAGGCCAATGCCGGGCCCAGACTGCTGCGAACCGCCACCAGCAGCACAGCCGCGAGGAACACCAGGGAGATGTTGGGCAGCGGCAAGATACTCGACACCCCCCACGCCAATGCACTGGCCAGCACGGTTGCCAGCAGCGCCAGAGCGTAGTCGAACCACACCAGGCCCCGCACCTCGGGCAAGCGTGGCGGCACCGGCGTTTCATCGCTGTCGAGGACGTTGATTTCCAGGCCCCGGGCATTGCGCAGCAAGCGCGCCGCCAAACCGCCGCCGAACAGTCGGCGCCGCCAGCGTGGGCGCGACTGCCCCACCAGCACCAGGCTGGCACGGCGTTCGGCCGCGTGCTGGATCAGGGTCTTGGCCACTTCGCCGGCACGCAGCAACACCACTTCGCCACCCAGGCGCTCAGCCAACTGCTGGGCGTTTTGCAGGCGCAGCCGCGACTGCTCGTCGCGCATCCGGCCGTTGTCCACATGCACCAGGCTCCAGGGCAAATGCCGGCGCTGGGCCACACGGCTGGCGTGGCGCACCAGGCGCTCGGCCTCGGCATCGCCATCCACCCCCACCAACAGACGGCCGCGCACGGTCGGCGCGGCCTGGCCCAGTTGCCGGTAGCCCTGGGCCAGGTCGTCATCCACGTGAGCGGCGGCGGTCTGCATCGCCAACTCGCGCAGGGCCATGAGGTTGGTCTGGGTAAAGAATGCATCGATGGCGGCCCGCGCCTGCTCCGGCACGTAGACCTTGCCGTCGCGCAGGCGCTCCAGCAACTCGCGGGATGGCAGGTCGATCAGCAGCAGCTCATCGGCTTCCTGCAACACCCAGTCCGGCAGGGTTTCGCGCACTTGCACGCCGGTGATACCGCGCACCTGGTCGTTGAGGCTTTCCAGGTGCTGGACGTTGACTGTCGTAAACACGTTGATGCCGGCGGAGAGCAGTTCCTGGATGTCCTGCCAGCGCTTTTCGTGGCGGCTGCCGGGGGCGTTGCTGTGGGCCAGTTCGTCTACCAGCACCAGCCGGGGCTTGCTGGCGAGCAAGCCGTCGAGGTCCATCTCTTCAAGCATCACCCCACGGTACTCAGAACGCAGCAGCGGTTGCTGGGGCAAGCCACTGAGCAAGGCCTCGGTCTCGGCGCGACCGTGGGTCTCGACCACCCCGGCCACCACTTTGACGCCCTGGCGCAGTTGAGTGTGGGCCGCCTGGAGCATGGCGTAGGTCTTGCCCACGCCGGGGGCGGCACCGAGGAATACTTTGAGCCGGCCACGGCCGTGCTTGGGTAGGTCGGCTAGGAGGGCGTCGGCGCGGCCGGAGTCACTCATGGGAACAGTCTTCTTTCAGTTAGTGATGTGGGGAACATGCTGCCGCCATCGCGGGCAAGCCCGCTCCTACAGGGGCAGGCTTGCCCGCGATGGCGGCGCCACGGTTTACAGCTTTTCCAGCGCCATGTTCAGCGCCAGTACATTCACCACCGGCGGCCCCACCAGCGGCTGTTCGATATGCTCGTCCATCAAGCGCTCCAGGGTCGACACCGGCAACTGCCGTGCCGCCGCCACCCGCGCCAGTTGATAGGCAATTGCCTGCGGTGGCAAGTGTGGATCAAGACCACTGCCGGAGGTCGTCAACAGCGCCAGGGGCACGGGGCCCTGGCCTGGCACCTGAATTTTAGCGGCGTCGTCAAACACCCGCGTCGCCAGCGCCGGATTGCTCGGGCCAAGGTTGCTGGCGCTGCTGGAGACGGTGGCAAACGCGCCTGCCGAAGGCCGCGAGTGGAACCAGCGCTCGCCGGTAAATTCCTGGGCAATCAGGCTGGAGCCGCGCACCTTGCCTTCGGCATCGCGCACCAGGCTGCCATTGGCCTGGTCGGGAAAGGCCACCTGGGCGACGCCGGTCACCACCAGCGGATAGGCCACGCCAGTGATCAGGGTCATCAATACCAACAGGCTCAAGGCCGGACGGATCGTACTGGACATTTCATCTTCCTCAATTGATTCGTGACCTGTAGGAGCCAGCTTGTCGGCTCCTACAGGGCTGGGTTAGACCAGGTGCAGCGCGGTCAGCAGCATGTCGATCGCCTTGATCCCGGCGAACGGCACCAAAAGCCCGCCCACGCCATAGATCAACAGGTTGCGCCGCAGCAACGCCGCCGCACTCGCTGCCTGCACTCGCACACCGCGCAGGGCCAGGGGGATGAGCACCACGATGATCAGCGCGTTGAACACAATGGCCGACAGAATCGCGCTCTGCGGGCTGCTCAGGTGCATCACGTTGAGCACGCCCAATTGCGGGTAGATCGAGGCGAACAACGCCGGCAGGATCGCGAAGTACTTGGCCACGTCGTTGGCAATCGAAAAGGTGGTCAGCGCGCCCCGGGTCACCAGCAATTCCTTGCCGATCTGCACCACGTCCAGCAGCTTGGTCGGGTCGCTGTCGAGGTCGACCATGTTCGCCGCCTCGCGGGCCGCCTGGGTCCCGTCATTCATCGCCATGCCCACGTCCGCCTGGGCCAGGGCCGGGGCGTCGTTGGCGCCGTCACCACACATGGCCACCAGGCGCCCGTCGTTCTGCTCGTGGCGGATGCGCGCCAGTTTCTTCTCCGGCGTGGCTTCCGCCAGCACATCATCCACGCCGGCTTCAGCGGCAATCGCGGCGGCGGTCAGCGGGTTATCGCCGGTTACCATCACCGTGCGGATCCCCAGTTTGCGCAGCTCGGCAAAGCGCTCGCGAATGCCGGGCTTGACCACGTCCTTGAGGTGGATCGCGCCGAGCAGTTTACCGTCGGCACACACCAGCAACGGGGTGCCGCCGCTCTGGGCGATCTTGTCGATTTCCCGGGACAGCGCCGGCAACAGGTCCTGGCGTTTCTGGCCGATAAACGCCAGCAGCGAATCGACAGCGCCTTTACGGTAGACGCGGCCTTGATAGTCCACACCGGACAAGCGCGTTTCGGCACTGAACGGCACGCCCGTCAGCTCTTGCACCGAGGGCTCGGTGTACGGATGCAGGGCCCGCAGGTATTCGACGATGGATTTGCCCTCCGCCGTATCGTCTGCCAGCGAGGCCAACAGCGCGCCTTCGGCCAACTCCTTGCCGTTGACGCCGGGCGCGGCATAGATGCCAGCGCAGCGCCGGTTACCAAAGGTGATGGTGCCGGTCTTGTCCAGCAACAGCACATGCACGTCCCCCGCCGCTTCCACGGCGCGCCCGGACTTGGCGATCACATTGAGGCGCACCAGGCGATCCATGCCGGCGATGCCGATGGCCGATAACAGGCCACCGATGGTGGTAGGAATCAGCGTGACCAGCAGCGCCACCAGGAACACCAAGGGCAGGCTGCCATTGGCGAAATGGGCGAACGGCTGCAAGGTCACGACCACCAGCAGGAAGATCAGGGTCAGGCCGATCAGCAGGATATCCAACGCCACTTCGTTGGGGGTTTTCTGGCGCTTGGCGCCTTCGACCAGGGCGATCATGCGGTCCAGGGTCGACTCGCCGGGGTTGGCGGTGATGCGAATCACCAGCCAGTCCGAGACCAACCGGGTATTGCCGGTGACCGCCGAGCGGTCGCCGCCGGATTCGCGGATGACCGGCGCGGACTCACCGGTGATCGCCGCTTCGTTGACCGCCGCGATGCCTTCGATGACTTCGCCGTCGCCGGGGATCATTTCCCCGGCCGCTACCCGCACCACATCGCCTTTGCGCAGGCTGGTGGCGGGCACCACCTTGAAGCTGCCATCGGCCTCCTGGCGCCGCGCACTCAGGCCCTCACTGCCGGCCTTGAGGCTATCGGCGCGGGCCTTGCCACGGCCCTCGGCCAGGGCTTCGGCGAAGTTGGCGAACAGCACGGTGAACCACAGCCACAGGGCAATCTGCACCGCGACAAAGGTCGGCACGCTGCTGTCCGGCACCAGGCACAGCACCGTGGTGAGGATCGCGGTCAGCTCAACCACCAGCATCACCGGCGAACGCTTCAACTGGCGCGGGTCCAGCTTGACGAACGCCTGGACCAACGCAGGGCGCCACAGGGCCGAGATCGCAGTCTTGGCCGATTCCTGGGTCTTGACCGGAGCGGCATTGTTTACAGGCATATTCATGTTCATACCCCTTAGAAGCCCATGCTCAGGTGTTCAGCGATAGGGCCCAGTGCCAGCGTCGGCAGGAACGTCAGGCCGCCCACCAGCAAAATGGTCACGGTCAGCAACGTCACGAACAACGGGCCGTGGGTCGGGAAACTGTTCTGGCCAATCGGTGCGCTTTTCTTCATCGCCAGGCTGCCGGCCAGGGCCAACACCGGGAGGATGTAGCCAAAGCGCCCGATCAACATGCCCAACCCGAGCATCAGGTTGTGAAACGGCGTGTTGGCGCCAAGGCCAGCAAACGCCGAACCGTTGTTGGCACTGGCCGAGGTGTAGGCGTACAGCAACTGGCTGAAGCCATGGGGGCCGGGGTTGGTGATGGTCGCAGCGGTAGCCGGCACGCTGGCGGCAATCGCGCCGAGCACCAGCACGCCCACCGGCATTACCAGCAGGGTCACCACCAGCAGTTGCACTTCCCGGGCCTGGAGTTTCTTGCCCAGGTACTCCGGGGTGCGACCAATCATCAAGCCGGCGAGGAATACCGCGATCAGCACGTTAAGCAACATGCCGTACATGCCGGCACCGACGCCGCCGAAGATCACTTCGCCCACCATCATATTGACCAGCGCCACCATTCCGCTCAGGGGGCTGAGGCTGTCTTGCATGCCGTTGACCGAACCGTTGGACGCCGCCGTGGTGGTCACCGACCACAACACCGTACCGGTGGTGCCGAAGCGCGCTTCCTTGCCTTCCAGCGGCGCAGTCTGCTCGACGGCCGGATTGTTCAGGGTCGGGTTAGGCTGATACTCGGACCACAACGACACCGAGCCGCCGATCAGGAACAGCGCGAGCATGCAGCCAAGGATCGCGCGGCTCTGGCGCAGGTCCTTGACGTAGTGGCCAAAGGTGAACACCAGCGCCACCGGGATCATGATGATCGCCGCCACTTCAAACAGGTTGGCCCAGGCCGTCGGGTCTTCGAATGGGTGCGCCGAGTTGACACCGAAGAAGCCACCGCCGTTGGTCCCCAGTTGCTTGATCGCAATCTGGCTGGCGGCCGGGCCGAGCGGGATCACTTGGTCGACACCCTGCAGGGTCAGCGCATCAACGTAGTGGGCGAAGGTTTGCGGCACGCCCTGCCACACCAGGAACAACGCCAGCAGCAGGCACAACGGCAGCAGGCCATAGAGGGTGGCGCGGGTCATGTCCACCCAGAAATTGCCCAGGGTGCTGGCGGACTTGCGACCAATCCCACGGCAAAGGGCGACAAGGACGGCCAGGCCGGTGGCGGCACTGACAAAGTTCTGCACGGTCAGGCCGGCCATCTGGCTCAGGTAGCTGAGAGTCGCCTCACCGCTGTAGGACTGCCAGTTGGTGTTGGTCATGAAACTGACCGCGGTGTTGAACGCCTGCGTCCACTCCTGCCCGGGCAATTGCTGGGGGTTGAGGGGCAAGTAGTCCTGGAAGAGCAGGATCGAAAAGAGGAGTAAAAATCCGGCGAGGTTGAAGGCCAGCAAGGCCAACATGTACTTCTGCCAACTTTGCTCTTGCTGCGCATCGACCCCGGCCACGCGATAACAGACGCGCTCCACCGGCCCGAAAACCGGGGTCAGCCAGGTGCGCTGCCCTTCCATCACCTTGTAGTAGAACCGCCCCAGAAATGGCGCTGGAACCAGCACCACGGCGAAGAAGGCGATGACCAGCCAATAGTCATAACTGTGCATAGCCGCTCCTAGCCCCGGTCCGCGCGCAACAGCGCAACCAGCAGATAAATGAACAGCGCCACGGCCAGTAGCAGTGACACCCCGTCCAGAACACTCATGGAAGTTTCTCCGTCATACGGCGACTGCCGCGTGTGGGCATTGTCCGCAGGAGGGGTGTAAAGGAGCGAGGGCGAGGGGGTGGAGGGGGCGTAAAGATGGCGTAAAGAGTGGGGTGGACGTGAGGTTTGTGGGGCTGTTGAGACCGCTATCGCGGGCAAGCCCGACTCCCACAGTTGGCCGCATTCCAAATGACGTACCCGGTCAACTGTGGGAGTCGGGCTTGCCCGCGATAGCGTCAGCATATCCACCACCGCCCTACCCTGGTGCACGAAATAACGGTCTCAAACAACAGACTATCTCCCACACGACAGTTCCAGCCCTTTACGACACCCTTTTCCAAGCTGGCATGGCCGCTGCAACGTCCTGAAACATTCAAAACCGTTCAGGGAGCAGCGCAATGAACACACAACTCAAGCCCACCTTGGGCACTTTGCACCTGTGGGGCATCGCCGTCGGGCTGGTGATCTCGGGCGAGTACTTTGGCTGGAGCTATGGCTGGGGAGTGGCCGGGACGCTGGGCTTCCTGGTGACGTCATTGATGGTCGCCGCCATGTACACCTGTTTCATCTTCAGCTTCACCGAACTGACCACCGCGATTCCCCATGCCGGCGGGCCGTTTGCCTACAGCCGTCGGGCCTTCGGCGAGAAAGGTGGGTTGATCGCCGGGTTGGCCACCTTGATCGAGTTTGTCTTCGCGCCGCCGGCGATTGCCCTGGCCATTGGCGCCTATCTGAATGTGCAATTCCCGGCACTCGACCCGAAACACGCAGCGGTCGGGGCCTACTTCGTGTTCATGGGCTTGAATATTCTGGGAGTGAAACTCGCCGCGACCTTCGAGTTGGTGGTGTGCGTATTGGCCGTGGCCGAGTTGCTGGTATTTATGGGCGTGGTCGCACCGGCGTTCAGCTTCAGCAACTTCGCCCTCAACGGCTGGGCGGGTTCCGATACGTTTGGTGCGCCGGCGATTGCCGGAATCTTTGCCGCGATCCCCTTCGCCATCTGGTTCTTCCTCGCCATCGAAGGCGCCGCCATGGCCGCCGAAGAAGCCAAGGACCCGAAACGCACGATTCCCAAGGCTTATATCAGCGGCATCCTGACCCTGGTGTTTTTGGCCATGGGCGTGATGTTCTTTGCTGGCGGCGTGGGCGACTGGCGCACCCTGTCGAACATCAACGACCCATTGCCCCAGGCCATGAAGACCGTGGTGGGCGAAAGCTCCGGCTGGCTGCATATGCTGGTGTGGATTGGCCTGTTTGGCCTGGTCGCCAGCTTCCACGGCATCATCCTCGGCTACTCGCGCCAGTTCTTCGCCCTGGCCCGCGCCGGCTACCTGCCCTCCTCTCTGGCCAAGCTGTCACGTTTCCAGACACCCCACCGGGCAATCCTTGCCGGCGGCGTGGTGGGCATCGCCGCGATCTACAGCGACGGCCTGATCAACCTCGGCGGCATGACCCTTACCGCGGCGATGATCACCATGGCGGTGTTCGGCGCCATCGTCATGTACATCATGAGCATGCTCAGCCTGTTCAAGCTGCGTAAGAGCGAACCGCTGCTGGAACGCACTTTCCGCGCACCGGGCTACCCTATCGTACCGGCGATTGCACTGATCCTGGCGTTGGTCTGCCTGGTCGCCATGGCGTGGTTCAACCCCCTGATCGGCCTGATCTTCCTTGGGTTCATGGCCGCAGGCTTCATCTACTTCCAACTGACCGCCCAAGACCGCGCCGACGCACCGGCAGATGCCATGTTGACCGGGCTCTAAACCAGCGAGGCAGAACGGGCCTACAATGGAACGACTGACGAACGCCGTCACTCAAAGCTGATAGTGCCGTGGGGAATCTTCCCCATGGCAGTCAGCCTCAAGGAGAGCCCTATGCCCTGGTATGCCTGGTTGATCATGGTGGTCGCCATCGGTTCGATCGTTGGTGGCTTGATGATGCTGCGTGACAGCGCCAACAAAGTGGAACTGACCGACGAACAACGCAAACGCGTCGCCGAGCGCAATGCTCAGGCCGATGCCAAGGATGCGCAGGATCGCTGAAACCAACGCCTCGTGCTGACCCTTACCGGCAGCACGCCAGGCGAATCGATTGAGATTAGTGCAAATTTGTAATCGGGCCGAGAAACAGCGCCAAACCTTGGTTAATATGGCGCGATGTTACAGAGGGCCCTCTCATGCGCTACTCGCAAAATCACAAAGCTCAAACCCATCAGCGCATCATTAAAGAAGCGTCGGTGCGCTTTCGCCGCGACGGCATCGGCGCCACCGGCCTGCAGCCCCTGATGAAAGCCCTGAACCTGACCCATGGCGGGTTCTACGCCCACTTCAAATCCAAAGACGAACTGGTGGAAAAAGCCCTGCAAGCGGCCTCCGCCGAGCTGGACACCCATTGTGCGGCGATCTTCAGCCAGGAGCGACCGCTGGAAGCCTTCATCGATAGCTACTTGTCCGAATGGCACCACACCTCCCCCGACCAAGGCTGCCCGTTGCCCACCATGTCCTCGGAACTGGGGCAGCGCGGGCAACAAAGCCCCACCACCGATACAGTCCTCGACGCCCGACTCAAGCAAATCGAAACCGCATTGGGCAGCCCCAGTGCGGACGAACAAAGCCTGGTGATCATGTCGACACTGGTAGGCGCATTGGTACTGGCGCGTAGCGTCGAAAACCCGCAACTGGCGACACGCATACTCGACGTCGTGCGGCAAAACCTGAAAACCGGGATCAATACAGCCCCTGCTGACGCAAAAAAGGCCGGTCAATGACCGGCCTCCTGCTTTGATTACTTAACCTCCAGCCTGTCGCGATTCTTCTCCAGCAGCGACTTGCCAATCCCCTTCACCTCCAGCAACTCATCCACCGCCGTGAACGATCCATTGGACTCGCGATAAGCGATGATCGCCTTGGCCTTGGCGGCGCCAATACCGAACAGATCGCGGCGCAGGGTTTCAGCGTCTGCTGCGTTGAGGTTGATTTTTGGGGCTGGCTGTTCGCTTTTGTCTACCTGGGCCGCTACCGGCACTGGTGCTTCGGGCTTGGCCGATGGAGCGGCGAAGGCCGCGACTGACAGGCTGGTGAGGACGGCAAAAACCAGGGAGGATAAAACGGATTTACGCATTAGAGACGCTCCATGACATCAGTGGGAAAAGCAGCTTTCCGAAGCTGCTTTTCAAACTTAGGCGATGTGGGGGGATAGTCAAAAATGGGTGAGTTACAACATATGGCAGCCGAAAATGGGCGTTCCCTGCCTCTGCCTCCATCACCGGACAAAAACCTCTGTGGCAACGGGCTGAACGGGCGGGAGCACAATCAACCGAAATAGCAACGCCCATATAAACGCCCTATGTCGGAGCGCGCACTGATTGCTTCATCTTGCCAGGTGAATTGGATATCATGGTTTTTTCGAGAAGAAGCGAGCCGGGACGAAATGCGAATGTCGACAGACCTGTATTCTGTAGCGGTAATTGGAACAGGCACGATGGGTAAAGGAATAGTACAGATCCTCGCGCAGTCGAATAAAATCTCGACCGTACTCTGGAAAGGCCGCAGCCTTGCCTCTGTTAATGACTCTCTAGTTGAGTTGGAAAACCAGTGGAGTCGCCAAGTTAAAAAAGGCCGACTCGAAGAGTCACTCGCCCGCCAATACCGAGAAAAAATAGTTACTGTTGAACATTACTCTTCCTTGTCTGACGCTAAGCTGGTCATCGAAGCTATTGCAGAGAACATGGACGCCAAGCAAGCCATATTCAAAGAACTTTCGACCATATCCTCACCCGACATGGTGCTGGCTTCAAACACCTCCTCGCTCTCCATCACTGGCCTTGCGTCGCTGTGCTCCTACCCACAAAACGTAGTAGGCCTGCACTTTTTCAATCCGGCGCCAGTCATGAAGTTGACTGAAGTGATTGCTGGATTGGCCACTTCAAGCGCCACACTTGACTGGGCGGTTGATTTTTCCAAGGGATTGGGCAAAGAGCCTGTAATTGTTAACGAAGCTCCAGGATTCATCGTCAATCGGATGTTGATTCCTATGATCAACGAGGCCATTGGTATTCTCGCAGAAGGCGTTGCCACAGCAGAAGAAATAGATAAGGCGATGCGCTATGGCGCCAACCATCCAATAGGCCCGTTGGCACTTGCAGACTTGATCGGCAACGATGTGAATCTCTCGATTATGGAAACGCTGCACAATGAAACAGGCGATCCAAAATATCGCGCCCATGCCCTACTGAGAAAAATGGTTAGAGCTAACCATCTCGGTAGAAAAACAGGCCAGGGATTTTACAAATACTAATTAGTCAACAAGGCACTTGGTTAATTTCAAGTGCCTTGTCAGAAGGGAGACTTCAATGATACACGCAACGGCAATTATAGATGACGGTGCAAAGATCGGCAGCAATGTCAGTATTGGCCCCTACAGTATTGTTCATAAAAATGTCGTTATCGGTGATAACACCGAGATCGGTGCATACTGCGAAATAGGCTTGCCAACAAAACTTGCAAATGGGCGCCCACTGATCATTGGTAACGGGGCCGTCATCCGTTCGCACAGCGTATTCTATGAAGGTTCAACTTTTGGTGAGAAACTGGTTACAGGCCATCGAGTTACTATAAGAGAACTGACAACAGCCGGAAACGGTTTCCAGATTGGCACTTTGGGCGATATCCAAGGCCATTGCGAGATTGGCGACTATGTCAAATGCCATAGTAATGTTCACATTGGACAGCACTCGACGGTAGGCAACTACGTCTGGATCTTCCCCTACGTGGTACTGACCAACGACCCCCACCCGCCGAGCGAAGTGATGGCCGGTGTTACCATCGAAGACTTCGCTGTGATTGCCACCATGTCGGTCATATTGCCCGGTGTTACCGTCAAAAAAGGTGCACTGGTAGGTGCCCACAGCTCCGTGAACAAGGACGTCAATCCAGATGCCGTGGTTGCCGGCTCGCCCGCAAAATTCATTTGCGGCACGGAGAAGATCAAACTGAAGGATGGTTCGGGGAATCACGCCTATCCATGGCGCCGACATTTCCACCGCGGCTATCCAGAGAAAGCTGTCGCCGAGTGGATCAAGGAATTTTCGTAACCCCCCGTTGATGCTGGCTCATCAGTAAACCTTTTATAGGCTTCACTGATGAGCCAGCCCCCCTCAAGGCTCCAGGCGACGCTGCTGGTAGATCCAGTCCACGATCTCCCCATCCGGGGCATATCCACTGACTGTATCGCGTAGCAGCTGACGGACCCGGCTGTAGTCGTCCGCATCAACCGCCGCGAGAAGCTCTGTCAACTTCCCTTTGAGTATCTCCCAATCCAGATGATCCTCATTGGCACTCATGATCATCGGATGTTGGGTAGCCACGACGTTGTCGCCAATCAGCAGTTCCTCGTAGAGCTTCTCACCAGGACGCAATCCGGTGAACTCGATGGCGATATCTCCATGGGGATTTTTATCCGAGCGAACACTCAGGCCGGACAGGTGAATCATCTTCTCTGCCAGCTCGACAATTCTCACCGGTTCGCCCATATCAAGCACAAACACATCCCCGCCCTGCCCCATCGACCCTGCCTGGATCACTAGTTGAGCCGCTTCAGGAATAGTCATGAAGTAACGCGTGATCTTGGGGTGAGTGACCGTGAGCGGCCCGCCGGATTTGATCTGCTTGTGAAACAACGGAATGACTGACCCGGACGAGCCCAGTACATTGCCAAAGCGAACCATGGTGAAACGGGTTTTGTTGACGCGGGAAATGTTGGCCTTGTCGCCAAACAATACGGGGGCCAACTCGCGGCTCAATGCCTGCAAGGTCAACTCGGCCAAACGCTTGGTACTACCCATGACATTGGTTGGGCGGACAGCCTTGTCTGTGGAGATCAGTACAAAATTGGAAACCCCGGCCTGAAGCGCCGCCTGAGCAGTATTCAGTGTACCGATAACATTGTTCAGGACACCTTCGGCAATGTTGTGCTCAACCATCGGCACATGTTTGTAGGCGGCCGCGTGGTAGACCGTATCAACATGCCAGGTCTTCATCACGTCGAGCAATTTTGCCTGGTTGCGTACCGAGCCAAGGATCGGCAGCAACCGTACAGGCAGCGACTCACGGGTGACACGCTGCTCAAGCTCGGACAGGATGCTGTAAAGGTTGAACTCACTGTGTTCGAATAGCAGCAGGGTCGTTGGACGCAATGCCAGGATCTGCCGACATAGCTCGGAACCAATAGAACCGCCCGCCCCCGTCACCAATACGCTCTGCCCCTTGATGCAATGCTCCAGCAGGTCCCCCTGGGCAGGCACGGCATCACGCCCGAGCAAGTCGGCAATGTCTACTTCCTGAATGTCATCGACTTTCACCCGGCCACTAGCAAGGTCCATGAAACCCGGGACACTGCGTACGTGCAGTGGGAACCCTTCCAGCAGGCCGAGAATCTCGCGACGACGCGCACGATTGGACGACGGAATGGCCAACAGGACTTCCTGGGCCCCCGTGGCGTCGATCATCTGTTGAATATGCTTGGGCTTGAACACCTGAAGGCCCGAGATAACGCGATCAGAAATACTACTGTCATCGTCGATAAACGCCACCGGACGCATGACCCGTCCCATGCGAAGCGCAGCAACGAGTTGATTGCCGGCAGCACCTGCACCGTAGATCGCAACCTTGGTTAGCCCATCATAGCGACTGGTAAACGGTACATGTTGGGCAGCTGCAAACCAGTCACCCAAAAAGTACTGGCGCATGGCCAAGCGTAAACCACCAATCATGATCAGGCTGAGCCACCAGTAGTTGAACACGATAGAACGCGGCACCACATTCTCGTGATTGCTGTACCAATAGACGACAACCCCCAGAATCAACGCCGACAGGCTGACAGCCTTGATAATCGCGATGAGTGCATCGTTGCCGAAGTAGCGCATCACGGCGCGATACATGCCAAAACGGATAAACAGCGGGATGGAAACGATTGGCGCGCTGATGAACAGCCATGAATGCAGGACGACGGGGTTGACCAATTCATCGATCCCGAGACGAACAACAAACGCCATCCAGAGGGCGAGCCAGACCAGCACAATGTCGGCAATGACCTGGAGGATCCGTTTGCGTCTGCGAGGAAGGCTCAGCAAATATGCCCGTAATTTATCCATGTTGTTCCCGACTACCCCTTACTGCATACAATTGAAAAAACGCTCGACTGGTGGCTTCCAACGCTGCTCTGATGGGTAAAGACAAGCGTCTCGCCGTGGCTTTCAAGCCTAACCAGGGACTCTCACCCAACAAATCATACAGGCTTAAGTATCCAAGCAAAAAAATGACAATCAAAACTTCTGCCTGCTTGCCCATCTCGCCCTTGGCAGCCGGAAATTCCCGACTGCCTATACGTTGCCCAAACAGCCTACCTAGTTGGACGGGCCAGAGTTATATCCCGCTTCAATCAGTTTTTTGATAATCAACGGCCCCAAGCTTTGTTCGGAAAAAAATACCGAAGCCTTAGATGTCAAATGGCCATAATCGAACGTTATCAAACCGGTTTTCCGGTCATCTCCCAGGTAGGTGAGGCAACCGTCCTGATCACAAAACACATTGATCGCAGAAAGATATTCGAAGCCGCCCGCACCATTCTCGTATCGATGCGTCAAGAGCTTATCAGTCTCAAACGGCACAGGCAGAAGATTGCCGGATATCCGCCGTGGAGTTTGCGACCAATACTTGCGGATGACCAACTGATATAAATTTTGATCGAAACGGGGCACCGGCCCTACGATGATGACTTTCTTGACTCCGGACGCAGTTGCTACGTGTGCAAGTTCTTTCAGGTTATTGACCGAGTCATGACCTTCCATTTGCGCAATCACCAGCACATCCGGTTTTTCCTTACGCATCACTTCCAGTGCAAACTCGTTTGATCGATCACAATATTTTCGCCCGCCCGTTGCGCGCCCAGGCAGGTTTGCTTCACAACCCGAACTGGCAACTTGGAGGAGTGAGATATCTTTGGGTAATGCCTCTCTCAGCCCATAGGCAAACTGCTGAGCATGCGAGTCCCCCCATACCATTACCTTGGTATTGGTGACAGGGGTGTAGCAGCTTGCATCGATTTGTTGACGTGGCGTCATCGTCGCATTGCCTGCCCGATAACTGTCAACATCAAAGAAGTCGCACTCGAATCTATATTTCTCAAACAATCCGTGTTTACTGGAGTACGCCCAGCCGGGCAAGGAGTTCTCATAATATTGAGCATAACCTTCCCGCTCCTTGAGAGATGCAGGCAACCCAAAACGATCAACAAAGCCATTTTTTACATAGGTCACGCCTCCGAGTACTACCAGTGCGGCACCTGTGGCGAGTAGCAGCGATGCCTTGGGCACCCAAGGGCTGACCTTGCGTAGCGGCAACTCAAGAAACCTATACGTCACATAAGCCAACAACACACTGACGCCTACTGCAAAACCGCCGGAGAGAAGATTTAGCTCATCCCCCCCTATGATCCGGATAAAGGTAATAACAGGCCAATGCCACAGGTAAAGCGGATAGCTGATCAACCCAATCCATATCAACGGTTTGCTAGCGAGAAGCTTGCTATTGAGCCAGGCCTGAGGGCCCGCAAGAATCGTCAGCACAGCACCGCAGACCGGCATCAATGCCCAAAAGCCAGGAAACGCTTTGTATTTATCAATCAGGACAACCGAGGCGAACAAAAAAGCCAGCCCCAGTGCGGAGAGCACATTGCCTACGCGCAATAAACCTTTCGCCGCTCCGGGCACCGACTTACCGAACACCGAAAAGTAGGCAATCAGGCTACCAGCCAGAATTTCCCAAAATCGATATTGCGGCATGTAGAAAGCTGCGGAAGGATTTACCGACAACTTGTAAAGGCCAGCGCAGAATGAAATAACCACCATGCCGATCAATAGTGGGAGCACCAGAACCCGACGACGCCACAACACCCAGGCAGCCAGGGGAAACAGAATGTAGAACTGCTCTTCGACCCCCAGGGACCAGAGGTGAAGCAGGATCTTCAGCTCCGAAGAGGTATCGAAATAGCCCGATTCCTTATACAGGACCAGGTTTTGAATAAACCCGATACCTCCCAGGACATGCTTACCTAGAAACTTGAACTCCGCCGCCATCAGCGAAAACCAGCCAACGGCGTAACAGGTAAGCAAAACAAGGATCAGGGCCGGAAAAATACGATTGACCCGACGCTTGTAGAAGTCGAGAAAACTAAACTTACCCGCCTCAAGTCCTTTAAAAATAATGCTTGAAATCAAATAACCGGAGATAACGAAAAAAATATCAACCCCAATAAATCCGCCACGCATATAGGCAGGAAAGGCGTGATACAAAACAACTGAAATGATCGCGAATGCACGTAACCCATCGATATCGGGCCGGTAGCTCAAATGGGTTGCCAATGAGTCGGTTTTTTTCACTCCCTCATTGTTTCCTTGGATCATTGCCCTGCCACCCATCTAACCGAACTCCCGAGATAACCACTGTAAATACCGCATTGATGCGCTTGCCTCACTTCCACGCCAGCGGCGCTACTCTCTCTGTCCGGCCCGATATTTGACAGCCAGGAAGACCAGTGGAACATAGGCAATAACAGTACCCAGCCCTGCGTCCAACCCAAAAAGCGCTACAGCCAATGCCAGTGGAAACAGCCAAACCACATTGATGACAGCGACCGCTATCGTGACGGGCAAATGGCGGCCATATTGGCGGCTGGCAAATTGGTAAGCATGACTGCGATGAGCTTCATAGACCTTATCGCCTCGGGCAAGCCGCCGAATGAGGGTAAAGGTCGCATCCACGATAAAGACCCCCAGCATGATCAGCCAGGCGAAGAAAAACTCGGAGCCGGCCCAGGCAGCCTGAATGGAAAGGCCCCCCAGAATGATCCCCAGGAATCCACTGCCTGCGTCGCCCATGAAAATACGGGCCGGCGGAAAATTCCAATACAAGAAGCCAGCCACAGACACGCTCAACAACAAGGGGGCCCAGATCATCGACTGATGCCCGCCCAAAAAGTAAATCAGCGTCAGAGCGAGGCACGCACAGATGGCCTGCAGACTGGCAAGACCATCAATACCGTCCATGAAGTTGTAGAGATTGAGCATCCAGACCAGATAAAACACGGCCAGGACATGACCCGCCCAACCAAGGTCGAACGTAACACCAAAAGCTGTAATTGCCGGTAGACCCTGCATCCAGGACAAAGTCCAGATCGCGGCAAAGAAGTGCCCTAACAAGCGCCAACGAGCTGCGATATGGCCATGATCATCCATAAAGCCGATGACTGCGATCAGTAATCCGGCGCCCAGTAATGCAGCACTCTGAGCAACGGTTATCAACTCAACGTATGCCAGCCAAACGAGTGACGCCGCAAACGTCAGAACAATGGCCACGCCCCCGCCGCGAGGGGTCGGAACCGTATGCGAACTGCGGGCATTGGGAATATCAATGATGCTGCGATGCAACGCGTATTGACGCAGGAGCGCGGTCAGGGCCAGGGATACCAAGGCAACGATGGGGAAAATGTACCAATGCTTCATTCAGTTCGCTCGCTGAAATAATGTTGCGCAGTAACCTCAAGACCTTGCTCAAGTGTCAGTGGCGGATGCCAACCCAACACTTCTCGCGCCTTGGTAATATCGACTTGCAGCGAGCCGCAAAGACGTTGGGACAGCGCTTTTTTGCCTAACAACGTCGCTCCACAGGCCAACACCCACTGTGGAACCGGTATTAGCCTGGCAGGTGCGTCCAGGGCTGTTGCAAGTTTGCGTAGCAGTTCAGTAGTCGACACGTCGTCCCCATCACTCGCCAAAAAGGTTTGATTGGAGGCAGCCGGGTGAGTCGTACAGGTCAGGATAAGGCTTACGAGATTATCCAGCGCAACGAGGCTTCTTTGGTTGCTTATGGCACCAAATGGCAGTGGCACGCGTTTCACAAGCCACTTCATCATACTTTCAAAGTTCGCTTTGACGCCTGGCCCATACACTAATACTGGTCGGACTATCACCACCTCAAGCCCGGTCTCGAGCGCCAGTGCCTTCAGCGCCTCCTCCGCCTCCATCTTGGAAATACCATAAGGATCAACAGGTGCCGATGGATCTGTTTCGCGAAAAGGTCGGCCCGGGGCCGTTTGCTCGCCGTTGACCTTCACCGAACTGACAAACACAAATCGCCTGGCCCCAGCGGATGCCGCGCTGCGGGCCAACGCGAGGGTATGTCCGACATTCACCTGTCGAAACGCCGCAAGAGGATCCACCTCGGTGTCGTTCATGACATGAACTCGCGAGGCAAGGTGAACAACCACATCGACGCCCTGCACTGCAGGATGCTCTGGCGAGACCGCCGAGAAATCAGGAAGCACAACGTATTCGACATCCGACGCCGAAACATCCGGCAAACGACGAACAAGGGCACGCACCTGAAGGTGCGTGCTCCCTTGCAACTGTTGAATCAGATGACGGCCGACAAAACCGCTGCTACCGGTAACCAATAAGCGGGTTTTCATTTCTTTTGCCTCAAGACCGCCAATACCAAACACAAACCAGCGAATACCAGCTTATCCCGCGAGCGTCTGCGGCACTTAGCAGCACTGATCGCCAAGCGCAGCAAGTCCAGGCGCCCAAGCCCGATCCAGCGCCGAACGAAAGGTTCATCCGCCATACCGACCATGCTGGCAATGAGTGCAGCCTGATTCAGCCACCATCCGTCAAACACTTGGGACAAGCGCTTTTTGAACGCCTTCGAGCCGCTATTCACACCGACCTGGTTACCACCATGCTGGCGATAACGCATATAAGGCTGGGTATCGATCACCCACTTGAAGCCATGTGAACGGCTATACGCATAACAATACCAATCATGCAGTGTCACACCCCGAACTTGCGCATAACGGCTGTTGATATGCTGCTGAAGCTCAACAAACAGATGCCGGGAAAAAACGTACGTACACCCAGGCCCGGCAGCCTCAAACAGATGATCAAACGCAACCTGAGGCTGCGACTTGATAATGATGGACTCACGGCCGTCGGGCCAGAACGCCGTTACGTTGCCTGAGTAGCCATCAGCCCCGGTTTGGTTCATGTGCTGCGTGGCGCTGGCGAGCTTGTCCGCCAGCCATATATCGTCCTGATCGGCGAATGAAAAATAATCAAAGCCTTCAGTGGAAGCTTCATTGACTAGGCGGAAAAAATTTCGTGCAGCGCCGCCAAATTTTTCACCATGGGGCAAGCATTTGACTCTTGAATCTCTCAGACACAGTTGATCGACCCATTCTTCCGTACCGTCGCTGGAGCTGTCCACGCTGATCAGAATCGAAACGGATACGCCAACTTGACCCAAGATCGAATCAACTTGTTCGGCCATCCAACGCATGCCGTTGTAGGCAGCGAGTAGAACCAGAATTCGTGGCTGCATCAGAATCCACCCTCAGTACTTGACCCAAAAACAATCCGTGGAAGGTGACGTCCTGAAAACGACATTCAACGCACCCCGCCCAACTTCTTCTGCCAGCCATGGCTTACACCACGGATCATCATTTTCAGTGATTTGAGCTTACTGTCGTCTATCAACAGGTTAACGAAAAAACGCAATATCAGCGCAGACAGCAAACGCTTTTTCCAGCACGTCGGCGTATGTCGCATACGGCAAACAGCGACAGTATTACGAAAGAAAAAATAACGACGCACAGGGGAATATCTGAAAAAACTCAAGCCAAAAATTTTAACTGGAGGGGCATCAGACAATGCATGCCCCATTTCCACATTCAGGCAACCGTACAAGTTATAGCCCTTGTCACGAACCCGAAAACACCATTCCGTATCCGTGAAGTCAACAAACATCCCTTCGTCATAGCGAACACCTTCGATCCACGCGCGAGTACTGATGAACATACCCGAAGTAATCAGTGCATCCGCCTTCACGAGGCCGTGTTCATCATCAGAACTGAAAACCGGCTTGATAACGCCGTCGATGGAGCTGTAAAAAGGGAAATTGATTTTCTTTCCATCGCGGCGATCAAAAAACGCCGGACTGACAGCAATGCAGCTGGTGTCCTTTGCCTTGGCGCTGATCATCGCCTGATGCAACCGCGCAATTAGATCAGGTTCGGCGTGGCTGTCCTGGTCGAACGTCACGACGTATTGAATACCCGCCTCAATTGCCATTGCAAAGCCGGTATTGAGCGCGGCGCCCAATCCCTTGTTGCCATTTAGCGAGACATAGTTGACCCGCGCGCGCACTTCAGGCGCCTGCGCCAGGAATGATTCACTCCCGCCGTTATCGACTAATACCAGAAGCTCTACCTGAGCTGCGAGGGACGTCAGCAACTCGTCAAGAACCTCGATATCGGGATTATAACCGACAACTATTGCTGCAACAGTATCCAACTTACCTCCTGACTTCAGCGTTCAACGCCAAAGGTTCTTGATTTTTTATCACGACGGACCAGTACCACAATATCACTAGAAATCCGAATGAGTTGAAAAGAACGGGATTACTTAATGACATTAGCAGATACATTAATATTATCAGACGACTGGAGGAGCTTTGTGCACTTGCTATGTATCTACGATTAGGAAAAAGCAGAACGCAAAACAACAAAATCGATAATGGAAGCCCCACATACCGAACGGAATCCATCCAGGTAATTTCAGTCTGGGCCGCCAATTCGCCATAACCTTCGGTGTAGTAATACGACCCCAAACCATTACCGAACACTAGCATCTTCCAATCCGTCACACTCAGAAACGACAATATGTGACCAATTTTAATGTTATTCGACTGTTCATCAGAGCTAAACATGCTAGTTTCTGTTAGCAAGTAGCCCATACCCAGAATAATTACCGGCACCAAAACACACAACATCAGCAGCCGCGCAGACCAATTCTTATTATAAAAATAAAGTATCAGCATGGAAATAGCTGCCATTACTATCAACCCCCTAGAGGCAGACCAGATCACAGCCATTAAAATAACAGACACGAAAAACAGTGACCAAAAGCGCTTCACTTGTAGAAAGTCAAGATAAAACAGTGACAGCGGAAGTAATAGAAACGGAGAGGATCGATGATGAAGCATGAACATATCCAACCCGCCAAAACTACGTAACCCGTAGTAACCAAGTTCATTGGCATTGTAAAATTCAAGCAACATCCCGCCCAGCGACGAGCCCGGTTCAACCATCAACACAAAAGAAAAGGCACACATGATAAGTGCAAAGATAGCGCCTACTGCCTTGACAATCCCACCCATGTCCACGTCAAACTCGAAAATAGAGTAAATCAGAAAAAGTGAAACAGCCCCCAAAAGCATTTGCCGGGCATAATCAGCATCTGCATCACCTATTAAACCGAGAAAAAAACCGTATAAAAAAATCGTGAAGACGACAATGGGCGCAAATGTTTTAAGCGGCCGACTCAACAAAACATAAACCGCCATCAAAAAAAGCGGTATAAAAAACAACTTATTTAGTATAAACACCGGCAGCAGCACGGTCGACAGACAATAGAAGAACAAAAGCCAACTTATAATCCGACTAGTCATTGAAAACCCACGCTCGCGCAACAAAGTCAACAATCATCGGGTTCTCCCCGCCAAGATCATCTTCGCCAGCAATTTTATTTTTTTCCCCATAGATAACGCCATAAACAAGCGAAAGGCCAGATTGCGCTGAAGCTTGAACAATAGTAAAAATGTGTCTACGGCAATGTCAGCTCCCAAGGGATCTTTCTCTTCCTCGAAAAACGCAGTATCTCCAGGCCAGTCACCTTTTGTATCCAATAGGTTAGCGTAAACCTGTTCGTCGTACAGACAACTCAAATAGCGCGCCTTTACTGAGTCATAGGCATTGACTTTCTCAATAGCGCAAAACACCTCTTGATCGTACCGGTAGTCCGCTATAGAGCCCATAACAGTATTGATATCAGTTCGCTTAAGCCTGTCCGCTGGGGAATAGCCCTGGACCGGGGAGATCAATCCAACACATCGCTGCCCCCTGACGAACTGCTCCGCAAATGCGGTTCCTCCTGGCAATGGGTGGCTGTCGACATAAAAGTCTGCCCTACTGACCAGTTCGCTGTACGCCTGAAAATCTAGATGAGCCCTGATACTCAGCCGGGAACGATACTTAAATTTTAAGGGCCACCACCAGAATGCTTTTTTGACATCAGTGCCGATAACCATGAATGTCGAGGTGGGGTAGTCATCAAGAATACGCGCTACCAATTTGAAAATACTGAAGCCTTTACGAGGTTTGTACTTGATATCCGAGCCGGCAGAAATGAAAAGCAATGGGGCCTGCTTCGCCGGTTTGAAATCAACGGCCATCTTCCCGTTTGGGATGTTCAACGGGATACCTAAGAAGCTCTTGCGCCCCTGAATATGCTTGGTCAAATCAAAGCGGTAGCCGTGACCACTGAGCTCGAAGTAATAGTCTGCAACCGAACTCCCATAGGAGAAAACGTGATCGGCATGATTGACAAAAAACACCTCAAGCCCAGAAATCCGTTTTGCGACTCCGCATGCAATGACGACCAGAATATCGTCAGGATGGATATGCAGGACGGCCTTTTCATAGCTCGACAACAGGCACACCATCTCCGTCAGCGCGTCAACGGGAAACGTAGCACTAACGACTTTGGTATCAGCAAAAAATCTGCAAACCTGGGCCTTGGCATCTGGCGTCGCCTGGCGCGAGATCAACAGATCGACAGGCTCGGCATGCATGGAGGCCAGTTTCTCCATTAACCTCGTATGCCCACCAGTCATGAAGGGCTCGCTCACGACATGCAAAACCCCTCCACGTTCATTGGACGCAGCAACGGAGTTTGTATCCGCCATCGAGAGGCAGCGTTCAATCAGGTCAGCCTCGACAAGTGGTGCATCATGAATCCCTACATCCGCAAACCAGAGCAGGTTGCCGTAGGCACGCGCCAAAGTGAGTGCCTGATTCAGATCAGCCGTCTCACGGATGGCAACTTCAAAATCCTTAAATAGTTTTTTCAAGCGTGATGTTCCAGATTCTTATGAAAATAATCATCAAGCCTTAGGTAGACAAAAACATACATGACCAGACTATACACAGCGTAATTTACCGCATAAGCCCAGGTCGCTGCTTCGACCCCCCACCATTGCGTGAACGCCATGGTCAACAAATACAAGGAAATGCAAAATATAATTTCAGTGGTAATAAAAACTTTGACCATAGCCCGACTCAGCATGACATACGCCATAATCCAGCTGAATATCTTTAGGCAGTCACCCACTACTTGTCCGGCAAAGAACATTCGGACAGGATAAAAATCGGAGGTAAAGAGTACTGCCACGACAAAATCTCGTAGCACATACATCGCGGCAGCAGCTAACAAGGCAACCGGAAAAATCAGTTTATAACCCTGGATAATTTCGGTTTTAACCTCAGCCGCCGTTTTCAGCTCCGAAAGCTTGGGTAGGTAATAGACACTTAATGTAGTCGTTACCAGCAAAAGATAAGCGGCACTCAGACGCCACATGGCTTCCCAATAACCAGCCATCTCCCAGCCGTATGCTGTCCCAATATGATTCCGAACCAGCATCTGCGCCAAGGGCGCACATGCAGCAGAAACAACAGCCATCAAGAAAAAGGCAAACAGCTTTTTCACAATCTGTTTGTCGGGGCGCCCGAACAGGAAAGAAAGCTTAAACCACTGGGTTCTAAGGCATAACAATAGCGTCACGACAAAACTGATAGATTGATAAACTACCAAGGCTACCAGCGCACCGTACAGACCAAAACTGGTAGCCAAGTAAAACGTCACACCAAATGACAAGAAACTGCCGGCGATATTAGCCACGATATACAGTACGATTTCCTTTCGACCGTTCAGTATCGCCAGCAACAATATGTTCAGCGAGAAAAAAACCACGACACCGGCAAACCAAAGAAAAACACCGCCCAAGGCGGTATCTTTCAGGAATAACGACGCAAGCTCTTTATTAAACAGAGCAACAAGCAATGCAACGACAAGACTACCCAGAATCGCCACAAACCCTGCTGTTTTCCATAACTTAACCTGTTGCTCAGGCTGCTCATGGTATTGCGCAGTGTATTTGACGACGCCATTGGTAATGGCGCCACCGGTAAATATCGTGATCACCTGCAGCGCGTTTTGAAACTGCCCTATCGCGGCGTATCCAGCGGGCCCCACATAAATTGCCAAGACTTTGTTAAGACCTAGCAAGGTAAGCATTTTAATGGCAACAGCAATACCATTTAATAGGCTGGTCCGAACCAGATTCATACGGTGTCCGGTTTAAAGCTATTGCAGGCTTCAATGACAATCCGAGCCTCCTCTACCGATAGCGTGGGGCCGATTGGCAAACTGAGAATCTGCTCATGTATCTGAGTCGATACCGGTAGCTGTTGATCCTTCAGTTCAGCATATGCCTGCTGGAGATGAGGCGGGATCGGATAATGGATGAGCGTCTGAATACCTTGAGCCGCAAGGTGGGCTTGGAGATCATCTCGCTGAGCACAGAGTACTGTGTAGACATGCCATACATGGCATTCATTGGTTGAGGCTTTGAATGCTACATCCACAGGTAGGGTAATCGCCGGATTGGTGATCGAATTGCTATACAGCTCGGCAATCTCACGACGATAGGCGGTTTGTTGGTCCAAGTGTTTTAACTTCACAGACAAACATGCGGCCTGCATTTCATCCAGCCGGCTATTCACGCCACGATATACGTTTTTGTATTTTTCATGGGATCCGTAGTTGCCCAGCGCACGAACCGTCTTGGCCAAAACTTCATCGCTGGTCGTGACCGCCCCAGCATCACCCAGTGCGCCGAGATTTTTTCCAGGATAGAAGCTGAATCCAGACGCATCGCCCCAGCTACCGGCCTTCTTCCCATCGATCATCGCACCATGCGCTTGCGCCGAATCTTCCAGAACCAGCAAGTCATGGGCACGAGCAAAGTCCATGATTTTTGGCATATCAGCCAGTCGCCCATACAGGTGAACCGGCAAGATCATCCGGGTTTTTGGTGTTATCGCGGCTTTTGCATTCTCCACGCAAATATTGAAAGTTTTCGGATCAGGCTCGACCAATACCGGAACCAATCCGTTTTCCGAAATGGCCAGGATACTGGCGATGTAAGTATTGGAGGGAACAAGAACCTCATCACCGTCACTGAGGCGGCCCAGCTCCTTCCAGGCACGAATGACCAGTACCAGAGCATCCAGGCCGTTGGCAACGCCAATGCAGTGCTCAGCGCCGCAATAGTGGGCGAAGTCATGCTCGAATGTTTGGAGCTCTTTCCCACCGATATACCAACCGGAATCGACCACACGCGTACAAGCGCCAACCAGCTCATCGCGGCAAAGATCATTTATAGCTTTCAAATCGAGAAATTTTATCATTTACCAAGCACTCGGTTACTTTGACAGAGCCAGAGACAGGGCCCACTTAAACTATCGTCTTAATTAGCCGGCCATTTTCACTAGAAAACTGGCGCATCCACTGTAACTCTAGGATTGACTAACCAGGCTTTTGAACACCGAATAGTCCCTTATATAGTCACGCTCGTCATAAACGGCACTTGCCAATACCAGCAATACACAGTCCGGACTGAAGTGATGCATTTCTCGCCAGATCATACGGTCAATAATAATAGCCTTGTCAGGAGCATCCAACCAAACCTCCTCCTTATTCACACCATCATCAAGCTTCATCAGGCAACGTCCAGACACGCATACCGCCACCTGCATCAGTTCCTTGTGCGCATGAAAACCTCGTGGAACACCCTCTTTTGTTTCGGTGAGGTAATAAACGCGCTTAATTTCAAACGGAATATCATTTTCATATTCCAGCGCGACCAACTGGCCTCGCTCATCACCTTTGGATGTGATATCCAGAAACTTGATCAAACTCATGCTTGCTTCTCCGAGAGGCTATCGGATGTCGGAGCCTTGTCATCTTTATCGCTAACGTTAAAGCCGCCGATAGCAGGCCATTTTATCCCAAGCCTTGCATCACTCCAGTGCAGCGCCCCTTCAGAGTCTTTATCGTAATAATCTGTCGTTTTATACAAGAAGTGCGTGTCATCTTCCAAAGCAGCAAAACCGTGGGCAAAACCCTCAGGAATCCATAGCATCAAGTTATTTTGGGTGTTTAGTTCCACACCGACCCATTGCAGGTAAGTACTGGACTCAGGCCGAATATCCACCGCCACATCAAAGGCAGCACCCCTTACCACACGCACCAGCTTACCCTGGGCATGAGGAGCGCGCTGAAAGTGCAGGCCTCTCAGCACGCCCTTTGCCGAGCAGGAGTGATTGTCCTGAACAAACGCTCGAGGAATAGGCAGCCCCAGCTCTTTAAGTGCTATATGAAACCGCTCTTCGTTAAAGCTTTCCATAAACCAGCCGCGATCATCGCCAAAAACCTTTGGTTCAATGATTACAACGTCAGGAATAGCAGTCTGAATCAGTTTCATGCCTTGGAAGCCTCTTCCAGGAGTTTTTGCAAGTACTGACCATAACCGGTCTTCTTCAGTTTCTCTGCCTGAGCACCAAGCTGCTCTGGTGTGATCCAGCCTTTGTGAAACGCAATCTCTTCCAGACAGGCGACTTTCAGCCCCTGGCGGTGCTCGATCGTATGGACGAAATGACTCGCCTCCAGAAGCGACTCGTGGGTACCGGTGTCCAGCCAGGCGAAGCCTCGGCCCAGCATCTCGACGGTCAACGACTTATCATGCAGGTAGGCACGGTTAACGTCAGTGATTTCAAGCTCTCCACGCGGGGACGGCTTGATGCTCTTCGCAATATCCACCACTCGGTTGTCGTAGAAGTACAAACCCGTTACTGCGTAGTTGGACTTAGGCTGCGCAGGTTTTTCTTCGATGCTCAACGCCCGACCAGTTGCATCAAACTCAACCACACCAAAACGCTCAGGATCCGATACGTGATAGCCGAAGACTGTCGCACCAGATGTCTGGGACATGGCGCAGCGCAAATTGTCGGAAAAGTGCTGACCGTAGAAAATATTGTCGCCAAGGATCAGGCAGCAAGGATCGTCACCAATAAATTCCTCGCCAATCAGGAAAGCCTGGGCCAGGCCATCCGGACTGGGCTGCTCGGCATAGCTGAGCTGGATGCCGTACTGACTGCCGTCTCCCAGAAGCTTTTTAAAGCAAGGCAGATCTTCAGGTGTCGAGATGATCAAGATTTCGCGCATGCCCGCTAGCATCAACACCGACAACGGATAAAAAATCATCGGTTTGTCGAAAATAGGCAACATTTGCTTGGATACACCCAGAGTCAGGGGGTGCAAACGCGTACCGGAGCCGCCAGCGAGGATGATGCCTTTGCGTTTGATGTCCGCCATATCTTTAGAACTTCCTTAAATATCTGCATTACACCAAGCCAACACACGGGTTGGCGGGTGAAAAATAGCTCGCAGCTTCTCGGTATTGAGCCACATTTTCAATGCCTGTGGCCGGCAATCCGAAATCGCCAATATAAAAATCTCGTTGTTTTCTGGACGGAGCGCTCCCCTGCGACGGCCTCCTGCGCAACGTAGACAACGCTCTACGCCGGGAAATAACCGCCCTGGCAAGGTTGATCGACTCGCGTGATTATGGTCCATCCACCGCAAGACGCTGCCGTTTTTTTACATGACATAACCCGACGAGCAGGAAGACCGCCCCACAAATGCCAGTCACGCTGACCGACTCCAGGTATCACGCGAGACCCGAAGCCGAAAAACACCTATCGGGTGCGCTATAGACAGTAAGTTGCGAACTAGTTTCCAAATGAAATCAAATACCGCACTGCCTGGAGAGCACAGCGCGGATCGTGCAGGCAGCTATTGCGGCTTGTTCAAACCTGCATCGCTACCCACCATCGTCGGCGAGTTGGGCAGCACGGATAATGCTGCCGATTGCAGCTGAGACTGACGGGTTTTGACGAGATGACGTATCACAGCAATAAACGCCCCGAAAAAGCCACCCAAAATCAGACCAAGCAGGATAATCAACGCCTTTTGAGGCTTGACCGGGCGTAAAGGTTCAAGCGCCTGCTCATCGATAGTTACCAGCTTCAGCCGGCTCATATCAATGCTTAATTTACGCAAACGAGCCTCTTCCGCGCGCACCGGCTGAACACCTGCCAGGAACAGATCCTCGTTTTCACGACGATTCAGCACCTCAATCTCACGGTTTGACTGGAGCAATTGAAGCTCTTTGGCAATCTGCGCGATACGCCCCTCAGTAAAGTCATCGGACTTACGCTGCATCAACACAGCACGTTCAGCCTCGAGCGCCTCGACGCCCATGAAGTACAGAGGGATTTGCTGATTATTTATTTCGGTACGCATCACACTTGATGAGCCATTACGCTCTGACTCACCCAGAGCGGAAGGCGTGCTAGGTTTTCTGATCCCCAGGGACTTGGCGATTCCAATGGCTTCGTTCAACTGTGCCACACGGTCGGCCCGCCCAGTCTTCAACTGTGTTCGCAACGCCTTGAGCTCATCCTGCAACTGCGCACGTCGCAAGCTGTCGGTTTCTCGCAGCGATGCTATCCGCGCCTCTTTATCAACCTCGTAACTGGAGCGGGCAGCATCAATTTTGCCCTTGAGCTCGCTCAATCGGTTTTTTACGATGACGCCCAGATCCGCTGCAATTTGCTCACGCTCCTTGGCAATCGCGTAATCGACGAAGCCATTGAGAATGGCCACTCCATCCACGCCTTTGGGATAACTCAACTCTAGTTTGATATAGGCACTGAGAGAATTAACGTGCTTCGGATCAGGCAGAATGAGCTCAATAGAGTTACGGTTGAACTCTTCGAAACTCTGCTCCAAGGTCCTGCCAGGCTGCTCAAATGCCTTGAACAGCTTCTGGTTTGAGCGGAAAAAACCCAAGCGGGTATCGTAAGACTCCAATAATGCGCCCACTCTGACAAGAGCATCACCAGGAGGAAGCGTATAGATCTCAGAGCGATTTAAAGCATCCAGCTCGTTGATTGCGGCCGGGCGTAGCACACTGCTGACTTCGTACTGGGGAGGCGTGAGGAACGCATAAATCGCAGCAATCAGCCCGGCGCTTGCGGTAGCAGCCAAGACTAACTTTTTCTGCTTCCAGATAGCCTGAAAAAGCGCAATAAGATCAATATCATCGGACGAAGGAATCGGGGGCGCACGGAAGCTACTACTCACAACAAAAACCTGCCTTCAAAGAGAAACTGCGGGCTCGTTATGCCGACGATCTTGTGGTTTTTTGTATTTATAAGAGTCGACCAAAAGCCCGGCGTCGCTGCCAAGCCCTGGACACACAAAATGACTGGAATCGAGAACAGTCTGCATTTTGCCATCTCGCGATAACATTGCAAGACCTGACATGACTGTAGGTCAATTCCTATTTGTTGAGGATATTGCAGGAAAAATGCTTCAGCGCAGCCCCAAGGTCATTATTTCCTCAAGAAAGAGAAGCGCTTACGCATCGCAGTTAGAAGATTCAACACCGAACGAAAGGTTTGCATCTGCAATACAAGCGACAAACGGTATGCGCCAACCCTAAAGTGCGGACTTTGGGCGCGCCTTACGGCGAACCAGCAAACTCAGGAACGGCCCCACCAACATCCCCACAATCAACGCCAACGTCACAAACACCGAAACCGGCAGCTGTGGCGTAGACCACCCCAGGAACGCCAGGGCGACGTCTTGCTGGTTTTCCAGTACGAATACCAGGATCGCCAAGGCGGCGATCAGCACAATCAGTACCAGGGCGACGCGCTTTACACCGCGCATAAACTTCTCCTATCCCAAAAAAACTCAGACGTTTTCTTCTTCGTCTTCGTTCACTCGATCCCGCAATTCCTTGCCCGGCTTGAAATGAGGCACGAATTTGCCGTCGAGGCTGACGGACTGGCCGGTTTTCGGGTTACGGCCCACGCGTGGAGCGCGGTAGTGCAGCGAGAAGCTGCCAAAGCCGCGGATCTCGATCCGATCACCAGTGGCCAGGCACTGGGACATTTGCTCAAGCATGGTCTTGATGGCCAACTCCACATCTTTGGATGAGAGCAGCCCTTGATGGGTGACAATTCGTTCGATCAACTCCGACTTCGTCATATTTTTCCCTTCTTTTTCAAGCAGCTAGGAAAAGCGCTCCGAAGGTTTTAGCATGACCAGATGAATTTGAACAGCCTGTGGCTTGACTTATCTTGCGCAAACTATGGCAACCCTCACAGAATCCGCGATAACAGCAGATAGCCCCCAGGAAGCCACAGCAGACGCCTTACCGACAAAGCGCTGTCAATGCCGGAATCAGAAACCCTCAGCCCGTATGCAGCCTCAGGCCGCGCCCAATTGCGCAGACCAATCGCACCCAAGGGCAAAACCCAAATCCCAGGCACAAAAAAGGACGACCGAAGTCGCCCTTTTTCTATGGTCTGACAGAACTTAGTTCTGTTTTTCCATTTGTGCACGCAACAGGTCGCCCAGAGTGGTCGGACCCGAAGCAATGTCAGAGGTAGCTGGCTTGTCGCGCAGGCTCTGGATTGCTTCTTTCTCTTCGATCTCGTCTTTCGACTTGATGGAGAGTTGGATTACGCGGCTCTTGCGGTCAACGCTGATGATCTTGGCTTCTACTTCCTGGCCTTCTTTCAGAACGTTACGAGCGTCTTCAACGCGATCACGGCTGATTTCGGAGGCTTTCAGAGTCGCTTCGATATCGTCACCCAAAGTGATGATGGCGCCTTTAGCGTCAACTTCCTTCACGATGCCTTTAACGATTGCACCCTTGTCGTTCTCTTGAACGTACTCGGAGAACGGATCGCTTTCCAGTTGCTTGATACCCAGGGAGATGCGCTCGCGCTCTGGGTCAACCGACAGGATAACGGTGTCCAGCTCGTCGCCCTTCTTGAAACGACGAACAGCTTCTTCGCCAACTTCGTTCCACGAGATGTCGGACAGGTGAACCAGGCCGTCGATGCCGCCGTCCAGACCAATGAAGATACCGAAATCGGTGATCGACTTGATGGTGCCGGAGATTTTATCGCCCTTGTTGAACTGGCCAGAGAAATCTTCCCATGGGTTAGATTTGCACTGCTTGATGCCCAGGGAGATACGACGACGCTCTTCGTCGATGTCCAGAACCATAACTTCCACTTCGTCGCCGACTTGTACGACTTTCGAAGGGTGGATGTTCTTGTTGGTCCAGTCCATTTCGGAAACGTGTACCAGGCCTTCCACGCCTTCTTCCAGCTCTGCGAAGCAGCCGTAGTCGGTCAGGTTGGTAACACGCGCAGTTACGCGAGTGCTTTCTGGGTAACGGGCTTTGATAGCAACCCATGGATCTTCACCCAGTTGCTTCAGGCCCAGTGAAACACGGTTGCGCTCGCGATCGTATTTCAGAACCTTGACATCGATCTCGTCGCCAACGTTGACGATTTCGGAAGGATGCTTGATACGCTTCCAAGCCATGTCGGTAATGTGCAGCAGGCCATCGACGCCACCCAGATCGACGAATGCGCCGTAATCGGTGAGGTTCTTGACGATACCTTTGACTTGTTGGCCTTCCTGCAGGGATTCCAGCAGAGCTTCACGCTCGGCGGAGTTCTCTGCTTCCAGCACGCTGCGACGGGAAACGACAACGTTGTTGCGCTTCTGGTCGAGCTTGATGACCTTGAATTCGAGTTCTTTGCCTTCCAGGTGCGTGGTGTCGCGCACTGGACGAACGTCGACCAAAGAACCTGGCAGGAACGCACGGATGCCGTTAACGTCGACAGTGAAGCCGCCTTTAACCTTACCGTTGATAACGCCCTTGACCACTTCTTCAGCTGCGAAGGCTGCTTCGAGAACAATCCAGCATTCAGCGCGCTTGGCTTTTTCACGGGACAGCTTGGTTTCACCGAAACCGTCTTCAACCGAGTCCAGAGCAACGTGAACTTCGTCACCGACATTGATAGTCAGGTCACCAGCGTCGTTGTAGAACTGCTCAAGCGGGATGAGTGCTTCAGACTTCAGACCAGCGTGAACGGTTACCCAGCGAGCTTGGTAATCGATATCAACGATAACACCGGTGATGATGGAGCCAGCCTGAAGGTTCAGGGTTTTTAGGCTTTCTTCAAAGAGTTCCGCAAAGCTTTCGCTCATTTTAATTCCTGTTGATAAGGGCGAAGAATACGCCCATCTGCCACACCCCAGACGGTGTGGGTTACGTTCATATAAGAGAAGAAGCGCAGGTCTAGGACTGGTCCCCTGCACTTCCTCTGAGTCATCCGGCGATATCGCGAAGGGCGATTTCACTCAAGATGCGTTCCAGCACCTGCTCGATGGACAATTCCGTGGAATCCAGCTGTATGGCGTCAGCCGCCGGTTTGAGCGGGGCTACCGCACGCTGGGTGTCACGCTCATCGCGCGCACGAATCTCATCTAGCAGACTCGACAGACTAACACCATCCACCTTGCCCTTCAACTGCAAGTAACGGCGGCGCGCCCGCTCCTCGGCACTGGCTGTCAGGAAAATCTTCAGCGGCGCCTCAGGGAACACCACGGTCCCCATATCACGGCCATCGGCCACAAGGCCTGGTGGCTCCTGGAAAGCCCGTTGACGCTGGAGCAAGGCATCACGCACGGCCGGCAAGGCGGCCACCTGGGAAGCCCAGGAGCCAACCTGCTCGTTACGCAGATCATCGGTTACGTCATCCCCTTCCAGGATAATGCGCAGCGAATGACCTTCGGTCGCGCCGACGAACTGCACGTCAAGGTGAGCCGCCAGCAATACCAACGATGCTTCATTGGTCAGGTCGACGCCATGATTACGTGCGGCAAAAGCCAGCAGGCGATACAACGCCCCGGAGTCCAGCAGACACCACCCCAGACGCTTGGCCAACAAGCCTGCGACGGTGCCTTTGCCAGAGCCGCTCGGCCCGTCGATGGTAATCACCGGTGCTTTGATATTCACAATTGAGCCTCTTGGGCTACACGAATGCCGACTTGGGCAGACAGTGTAAGAAAATTCGGAAAAGATGTAGCTACGTTGGCACAGTCATGGATACGAATCGGCCCAGTGGCACGCAGGGACGCCACACTGAACGCCATGGCGATCCGATGATCACCGTGGGCATGCACTTCACCCCCGGCCATGCCGCCGCCATCAATGATAATCCCATCAGGGGTTGGCACACACTTCACACCCAGCGCCAACAGACCGTCGGCCATTACCTGGATGCGGTCAGACTCCTTGACCCGCAACTCTTCGGCACCACGCAATACCGTGCGCCCCTGGGCGCAAGCGGCGGCGACAAACAGCACTGGGAATTCGTCGATAGCCAGGGGAACCAGCGCTTCGGGAATCTCGATACCCTTGAGCGGTGCCGCGCGTACACGCAGGTCCGCAACCGGTTCACCGCCCACTTCACGCAGGTTTTCCAGGGTGATATCGGCCCCCATGAGACGCAGGATATCGATCACCCCGGTGCGGGTAGGATTGATTCCCACATGCTCCAGCAACAATTCGGCCCCCTCGGCAATCGAGGCGGCCACCAGGAAGAATGCCGCGGAAGAGATATCACCCGGCACTTCGATGCGCGTGGCCAACAGTGCATGACCCGACTCAACCGCCACCGTTGCGTCAACGACCTCCACCGGACAGCCAAAACCGCGCAACATCCGCTCGGTATGATCACGGGTGGGCGCAGGCTCGGTCACCGCCGTCCGGCCTTCGGCGTACAAGCCAGCCAGCAACAGACTGGACTTGACCTGGGCGCTGGCCATCGGCAGCGTGTAATTCAACCCCTTGAGCGACTGCCCGCCACGAATAGTCAGCGGTGGCTGGCCTTCCGGCCCGGTTTCGATCACCGCGCCCATCGCCCGTAACGGCTTGGCCACGCGATTCATCGGCCGCTTGGACAGCGAAGCATCGCCGGTCAGCACACTGTCAAAACGCTGCGCTGCCAACAAGCCTGACAGCAGGCGCATGGACGTGCCCGAATTGCCGAGATAGATCGGCCCCGGGGCCGGCTTCAAGCCATGCAGGCCCACACCATGGATGGTCACTCGCCCATGATGGGGACCTTCGATCACCACCCCCATGTCGCGGAACGCCTGCAGGGTCGCCAGGGCATCCTCACCCTCAAGGAACCCCTCGACTTCGGTAATACCGTCCGCCAGCGACCCGAGCATGATCGAGCGATGGGAAATGGATTTATCCCCCGGCACCCGGATCTTGCCACTCAATTGCCCACCGGGGCTGGCGACAAACACCACATCGTCAGCGTTGACGGCGGCGTCCATATAGGCACGCCGCGCCAGGATCTTGCTGAAGTGCTCGCGCGCCACCCGTGCACGAGTGAAAACACCCAGCAACTGGTGCCCATCCCCCGCATCGACCGCATCGCGCAAGGCATCCAAGTCACTGCGGAAGGTGTCCAGGGTGCGCAGCACGGCCTCGCGATTGGCGAGAAATATGTCGTGCCACATCACCGGGTCGCTACCGGCAATCCGCGTGAAATCGCGAAACCCGCCGGCGGCGTAACGGAAAATCTCCAGATTTTCGTTGCGCTTGGCCAGGGAGTCGACCAGGCCAAAGGCCAGCAAATGCGGCAGATGACTGGTCGCCGCCAGCACTTCGTCATGGCGCTCGACCTGCATATGTTCGACATCCGCCCCCAGCTCGCGCCACAGCCGATCCACCACCGCCAAGGCGGCGGGATCGGTTTCTGGCAACGGCGTGAGGATCACCTTGTGCCGACGGAACAGTTGGCCGTTGGAGGCTTCCACCCCGCTCTGCTCGGAGCCAGCGATCGGGTGCCCCGGCACGAACCGCGCCGGCATGCCGCCAAACGCCAGCCGCGCCGCGCGTACAACATTGCCTTTGGCACTGCCGACATCCGTGAGGATCGCCTGGCCCAGGTCCATGCCAGCCAGCAGCCCCAGCAGTTTTTCCATGGCCAGGATCGGTACCGCCAACTGAATGACATCGGCGCCCTGACATGCCAGGGCCAAGTCCGCCTCACAGCGGTCCACCACCCCCAGCTCAACCGCCAACCGACGCGATTGCGGGTCCAGATCCACACCGACCACTTCGCCACACAGGCCGCTTTCACGCAGGCCCTTGGCAAAGGAGCCGCCAATCAAGCCCAGGCCGACCACCACCAGGCGACCGATCACAGGCACAACAGGTTGCATTGCAATCACATCAACCACGGACCAGGACCTTGGCCAGCGCCTCAAGGAAGCGACTGTTTTCAGCCGGCAAACCGATGGTGATACGCAAATGGTTGGGCATGCCGTAATTGGCCACCGGACGCACGATCACGCCTTCGCGCAGCAGGCCCTGGAATACCGGAGCGGCGTCCTGGGCGAGATCTACGCAGACAAAGTTGCCCTTGGACTCAATCCAGCCCAGGCCCAACTCACGAAAGCCTTGCTGCAGCTGCTGCATACCGCTTTCGTTGATCCGTCGCCCTTCTTCCAGGTACTCGACATCCTTGAGCGCCGCACAGGCCGCCGCCAGCGCCAGGCTGTTGACGTTGAATGGCTGGCGCACGCGGTTCAGCACATCCGCGACAACGGCTGTGGATAACCCGTAGCCAACCCGCAGCGACGCCAGGCCGTAAGCCTTGGAGAACGTGCGCGATACCAGCAGGTTCGGGTAGGCCGCGAGAAAGTCCAGGCCGTCGGGCAAGTCACTGCCTTCGGCGTATTCGATGTAGGCCTCGTCCAGCACCACCAACACGTGCCCAGGCACATCCTGCAGGAACTCGTTCAGCGCGCCGGCACCGAACCAGGTACCGGTCGGGTTGTTCGGGTTGGCGATAAACACTACGCGGGTCTGGGCATCGATGGCCGCCAGCATGGCCGGGAGGTCATGCCCCCAGTCCTTGGCCGCAATCACCCGCGCCTCGGCGCCGACAGCCTGGGTGACAATCGGATACACCGCAAACGCGTGCTCACTGAACACCGCATTCAGGCCCGGGGCCAGATAGGCACGCGCCACCAGCTCCAGGATGTCATTGGAACCGTTGCCCAGGGTCACCTGGCTCAACTCGACCCGGCAGCTCTCGGCCAGCAGGGACTTGAGGGCAAAGCCGTTGCCGTCGGGATAACGGGTCAGTTCCGCCAACTCTTCGCGGATCGCCGCCAGCACTTTGGGGCTTGGCCCCAAGGGGTTTTCATTGCTGGCCAGCTTGACGATCTTCGCCGGGTCCAGATTCAACTCGCGCGCCAACTCGTCCACAGGCTTGCCTGGAACGTAAGGCGACAGTTGTTGCACGCCCGGCTGCGCCAGGGCGAGGAAGTTGCCACTCATGTCAAAGCCTCACAAAACCGCTTTCGGGTAGGAACCCAGCACCTTGAGTGCCACGGCTTCCTGACTGATTTTCTCGAGCACACCCTTGACCAGCGGATCACGGTGGTGGCCGACGAAGTCGATAAAGAACACATAGGTCCATTTACCGCTGCGCGAAGGACGGGTCTCGATGCGCGTCAGGTCAATCCCGTTGTCATGGAACGGCACCAGCAGCTCATGCAGCGCCCCCGGCTTGTTGCTCATGGAGACGATGATCGACGTCTTGTCGTCGCCGGTCGGCGGCACTTCCTGGCTGCCGATCATCAAGAAGCGCGTGGAGTTGTCCGGGCGATCCTCGATTTTCTCGGCCAGGCGCGTCAGGCCGTACAGGCCCGCAGCCATATCCCCGGCAATCGCCGCAGAATTCCACTCACCCTTGACCCGCTTGGCCGCCTCGGCGTTGCTGGAGACCGCGACGCGCTCGACATTCGGGTAATGAGCGTCCAGCCACTTGCGGCACTGGGCCAGGGACTGAGCGTGGGAGTAAATGCGGCTGATGCTGTCGGTCTTGGTGTTTTCGCCCACCAGCAAGTGGTGGTGAATACGCAGCTCGACTTCGCCACAGATCACCATGTCGTGCTCAAGGAAGCTGTCAAGCGTATGGTTGACCGCGCCTTCGGTGGAGTTTTCCACCGGCACTACGCCGAAGTTCACCGCACCGGCAGCCACTTCGCGGAACACCTCATCGATGGCCGCCATCGGCTTGCTGATCACCGCGTGGCCGAAATGCTTCATCGCCGCCGCCTGGGTGAAGGTGCCTTCGGGGCCGAGGTACGCCACTTTCAATGGCTGCTCGAGGGCCAGGCACGAAGACATGATTTCGCGGAACAACCGCGCCATCTCTTCATTGCCCAGCGGCCCCTGGTTACGCTCCATCACCCGCTTGAGCACTTGGGCTTCGCGCTCTGGACGATAGAACACCGGCACTTCGCCTTCGGCCAGGGAAGCCATCTTGACCCGCGCCACTTCCTGGGCACACCGCGCCCGCTCACTGATCAGCTCCAGGACCTTGGTGTCCAGGGCGTCAATGCGTACACGCAGGGCCTTGAGTTCTTGCTCAGACATTAGCCGTGTTCCTTTTCGAACTCTGCCATGTAGGCCACCAGTGCCTTGATGGCATTGATGTCGACGGCGTTGTAGATGGACGCGCGCATGCCGCCTACCGAACGATGCCCCTTGAGGTTGAGCAGGCCACGCTCGTCGGCACCCGCCAGGAATGGCTTGTCCAGGCGGTCATCGGCCAGGCGGAACGGCACGTTCATCCACGAACGGGCGCTCAGGCTGATCGGGTTGCTGTACAGGCCGCTGGCGTCGATGAAGTCGTACAGGGTGCGCTTCTTCTCTTCGTTGAGCTTGCCCATGGCTGCCACGCCGCCCTGCTCCTTGAGCCACTCGAACACCAGGCCCGACAGGTACCAGGCAAAAGCCGGCGGAGTGTTGTACATCGAGCCGTTGTCGGCCGCGACCTTGTAGTTGAGCATGGTCGGGCACACCGAGCGGGCACGACCGAGCAGGTCTTCACGGATGATGTTGACCAGGATGCCGCTCGGGCCGATGTTCTTCTGCGCGCCGGCGTAGATCATGCCGTAGCGGGACACATCCATCGGGCGCGAGAGGATGTCCGAGGACATGTCGCACACCAACGGGACATCACCGACTTCAGGTACCCAGTCGAATTCCAGGCCGCCGATGGTTTCGTTCTGGACGTAGTGAACATAGGACGCGTCCTTGGACAACTTCCACTCGTTCTGACCTGGAATAGCGAAATAATCGTAGGGCTTGGCAGTACCGGCCACGTTGATGTTGCCGTAGCGCGAGGCCTCTTCAATGGCCTTCTGCCCCCAGATACCGGTATCGATATAGTCGGCAGTGCCGTCTTCCGGCAGCAGGTTCAGCGGGATCTGGGCGAATTGCTGGCTGGCGCCGCCTTGCAGGAACAGCACCTTGTAGTCCGACGGGATGTCCAGCAGGTCACGCAGATCCTGCTCGGCCTTGGTAGCAATGGACACGAACTCATCACTGCGATGGCTCATTTCCATCACGGAGAGGCCTTTGCCATGCCAGTCGAGGAGTTCACCCTGCGCACGCTGCAGGACTGCTTCAGGAAGTGCCGCGGGACCAGCACAGAAGTTATAGGCTCTCTTGCTCACATCCAATCTCGCTCTGATCTGTTGGTCACATAATTCGTGTTCGACACATAACCCCTGTGGGAGCGGGCTTGCTCGCGAAAGCGGTGTGTCAGCCCGCCTATGCGCTGACTGATACGCCGCTTTCGCGAGCAAGCCCGCTCCCACAGGGGAATGCGCAGTATTGCAAACTTTCAAAAGGGACAAATAACAAGGGGGCGAATCTTCATCCGCCCCCTTGGTTGTCCGCTTATTCCTGCGGTTCTTCTTCGTCTGCGGCAGCATCGAGGGTTGGCTCGTCGACGCTGTCATCGCCGGCTGCGATCACCTCGCCATCGAACTCCTCACCTTCCAGCTCCTCGCCTTCGACTTCCGATGGCTCCTGGACACGCTCCAGGCCCACCAGGGTCTCGTCGCTGGCCAGCTTGATCAAGGTCACGCCCTGGGTGTTACGGCCCAGGCTCGACACTTCATCAACACGGGTACGTACCAGGGTGCCCTGGTCGGAAATCAGCATGATTTCCTCGCCATCCAGCACCTGGACCGCGCCGACCAGACGGCCGTTGCGATCATTGCTGACCATGGCGATCACACCCTGGCCGCCACGCTTGTACTCGGGGAACTCGCTGATAGCGGTGCGCTTGCCATAACCACGGGCCGAAGCTGTGAGGATCTGGCTGCCTTCTTCCGGAATCAGCATGGAAATCAGCTTCTGCCCTTCCGGCAGGCGCATACCGCGCACACCACGGGCGGTACGGCCCATCGCACGCACGTCGGACTCTTTGAAGCGCGTCACCTTGCCACCGTCGGAGAACAGCATGACCTCACGCTCGCCATCGGTAATGGCCGCAGAGATCAGCACGTCGCCTTCGTCCAGCTCCAGGGCGATCAGGCCCACGCTGCGCTGGCGGCTGAAGGATTCCAGCGGGGTCTTCTTCACGGTGCCTTTGGCGGTTGCCATGAAGATGAAGTGACCCTCGGTGTATTCCTCGACCGGCAGCATGGTGGTGATGTATTCATCGGTGTCCAGCGGCAACAGGTTGACCAGCGGACGGCCACGGGCAGCGCGGGACGCTTCCGGGATTTCATAGGTCTTGAGCCAGTACACCTTGCCCTTGCTGGAGAACAGCAACAGCGTGGTGTGGCTGTTGGCAACGAGCAGGTGAGCGATGTAGTCCTCATCCTTCACGCCGGTAGCCGATTTACCTTTACCACCGCGGCGCTGGGCCTGGTACGCAGCCAAAGGCTGGGTCTTGGCATAGCCACCGTGGGAAATGGTCACCACGCGCTCTTCTTCCGGGATCATGTCACCCAGGGTCAGATCGAGGCGCGCATCGAGAATTTCGGTGCGGCGCACGTCGCCGTATTCGGCGCGGATCACTTCCAGTTCTTCGCGGATCACTTCCATCAGGCGCACGGCGCTGTTGAGGATGCGGATCAGCTCGCCGATCTGGTTGAGGATCTCCTGGTACTCGGCCAGCAGCTTCTCGTGCTCCAGACCGGTCAAACGGTGCAGGCGCAGTTCCAGGATGGCCTGGGCCTGTTCCGGCGACAGGAAGTATTTGCCATCACGCAGGCCGTATTGCGGGTCCAGGGTCTCCGGACGGCACGAATCGGCACCGGCACGTTCAACCATCGCCACGACGGCGCTGGATTCCCACGGCATCTTGATCAGCGCTTCCTTGGCTTCCGACGGGGTCGGCGAAGCCTTGATCAGGGCGATAACCGGGTCGATGTTCGACAGCGCAACCGCCTGGCCTTCCAGGATGTGCCCGCGCTCGCGGGCCTTGCGCAGTTCGAACACGGTGCGGCGGGTCACCACTTCACGACGGTGACGCACGAAGGCTTCCAGCAGATCCTTGAGGTTCAGGATGCGCGGGCGACCGTCGATCAGGGCCACGACGTTGATACCAAACACGCTTTGCAGCTGGGTCTGGGCGTAGAGGTTGTTGAGGATCACCTCAGGCACTTCGCCACGACGCAGCTCGATCACCACGCGCATACCGTCTTTGTCAGACTCGTCGCGCAGTTCGGTGATGCCTTCGAGCTTCTTCTCTTTAACCAGCTCGGCGATCTTCTCGATCAGACGTGCCTTGTTCAACTGGTACGGGAGTTCGGTGATGACGATCTGCTGGCGGCCACCGACCTTGTCGATGTCTTCGATCATCGAGCGGGCGCGCATATAAATGCGGCCACGGCCGGTGCGATAGGCTTCGATGATGCCGGCGCGGCCGTTGATGATCGCGGCGGTCGGGAAGTCCGGGCCGGGGATGTATTGCATCAGCTCATCGACGGTCAGCTCGGGGTTGTCGATAAGCGCCAGGCAACCGTCGATGACTTCACCGAGGTTGTGTGGCGGGATGTTGGTGGCCATGCCCACGGCGATACCGCTGGAACCGTTGACCAACAGGTTGGGAATACGGGTCGGCATGACCGCCGGGATCATTTCGGTGCCGTCGTAGTTCGGCACCCAGTCCACGGTTTCTTTGTGCAGGTCGGCCAGCAGCTCGTGTGCCAGCTTGGTCATGCGCACTTCGGTGTATCGCATGGCCGCGGCGTTGTCGCCGTCCACCGAACCGAAGTTGCCCTGGCCGTCTACCAGCAGGTAGCGCAGGGAAAACGGCTGGGCCATCCGAACGATGGTGTCGTACACCGCAGTGTCGCCGTGAGGGTGATACTTACCGATCACGTCACCGACAACACGGGCAGATTTCTTGTACGGCTTGTTCCAGTCGTTACCCAGCTCGCTCATCGCGAACAGCACACGCCGGTGCACGGGCTTCAAGCCATCGCGCGCATCAGGCAGTGCCCGCCCGACAATTACGCTCATCGCATAGTCGAGGTAGGACTGTTTCAGCTCGTCTTCGATATTGACCGGGAGGATTTCTTTGGCCAGTTCGCCCATGAGAAGCCTGATTCCTTTTTCGGGTGAAACCTCGTCACATCCATATGGGACGAACGAAGCTCGCCGCCGCCGGCATGATGCCTGGCAACGACTTACGACAAATCAACGAGTTATGACACGGATCTGCGCATTAAAGGTCGCCCCTTGGGGTGACCTTGGAAACCGCCGAATGGTATCACAATCGCCGCCACGCACCTATCCCCCAGATGCGCATGGAGCGTAGTAAGTTGACGGATGACAGGCTTGAGGGCGACGAGAGGGGCTCAGAGCTGAATAGAGGCTAGGATTTGCCTGTGGATCCGAGGGTTTTGCTGGCTTTTCGGGCTAATCGCGGGCAAGCCTGCTCCCACCGTTGTTTTATGAAGGCACTCATAATGTGGGAGCGGGCTTGCACGCGATTGCAATCTGCGAGACACCAAAGCCCTCAATGCAGGCGCTTACGGCACATCAATTTGGCGATCTTGGCGGTATCAGGCCGCTCGACGATGCCTTTTTCGGTGACGATCACGTCGATCAGGTCCGCCGGCGTGACGTCAAACACCGGGTTAAAGGCCGCAACATCGGCAGCAAAGCGCTGCCCGGCAACCTCCAGCAACTCGCCGGCATCGCGTTCTTCCAGGGTGACGTCATCACCAGTAGCCATCATCAGGTCCAGGGTCGAACTCGCCGCCACCACCATAAAGCGTACGCCATGGTGCATGGCGCACACGGCCAACTGGTAGGTGCCGATCTTGCTGATCACATCGCCATTGGCGGCGATGCAGTCAGCCCCCACAATCACCCAGGTCACCCCCTTGGTCTTGAGGATATGCGCGCCAGCCGAGTCGGCATTCACCGTGACCGGAATGCCCGCGCCCGCCAGTTCCCAGGCGGTCAACCGCGAGCCTTGCAGCCAGGGGCGGGTTTCGTTGGCATAGACCTGCTCGACCATGCCCTCCAGAAACGCCGCACGGATCACCCCCAGCGCAGTGCCCACACCACCGCTCGCCAAGGCCCCGGCGTTGCCATGGGTCAGGATCGCCTGGGCATTGCCCTGATGCTTGCGGATCAATTCGACGCCCAATTGCGCCATGGTGAGGTTGGCTTCACGGTCGCTTTCATGGATCGCGATGGCTTCAGCCTCCAGCACCGCCAGCGGATCGGCGTGCTTTTTGAGGCGATCGAGGCGATCACGCATGCGCTTGATGGCCCAGAACAGGTTCGACGCGGTGGGACGGGAATCGGCCAACAGCGCGTAGTCCTCCTCCCATGAAGCCTGCCAGTCACCGCCCTCGGCGATCCGCGCGCGCGCGGCCAGCACCAGCCCATAGGCGGCGCTGATGCCGATGGCCGGTGCGCCCCGCACCACCATCGCACGAATGGCCGCGGCCACTTCGTCGACCGTCGCGCAGGTCACCCAGTTTTCCCGGGAGGGCAGCGCACGCTGATCGAGCAGGTGCAGTGCGCCATCACGCCAATCGATGGCCTTCACTTTCTCCGCTGCCAACAGTCGATCGCGCATCCCTCACCCCGTACTCATCAACAAAAGCCGCGGATTATAGCGATCCGCCAGCCAGGACGCTCGGGTATACTTCGCCCTCTTTATATGACCGCCCTGGACGATGCCCGCTATGACGCCACCTGCCGCCCCGCTCGACTTACTGCTACTGCCAAGCTGGCTGGTACCGGTCGAGCCTGCGGGCGTGGTGCTCAAGGCGCATGGCCTGGGCATCCGCGACGGGCGCATCGCGTTTATCGGCCCGCGCGCCCAGGCGCTGAAACTGGCAGCCCATGAAGTGCGCGAGTTGCCCGGAGTGCTGCTCAGCCCGGGCCTGGTAAACGCCCATGGCCACGCGGCGATGACCCTGTTTCGCGGCCTGGCCGACGACCTGCCACTGATGACCTGGCTGCAACAACATATCTGGCCGGCCGAAGCCAAGTGGGTCGATGAGGCGTTTGTACGTGATGGCACCGACCTGGCGATTGCCGAGCAGATCAAGGGCGGCATCAGTTGCTTCTCAGACATGTACTTCTTCCCCAAGGTCGCCAGCGAACGCGTACACAACAGCGGCCTGCGGGCACAGATTGCCATTCCGATCCTCGACTTCCCGATACCCGGCGCAGCCAATGCCGACGAGGCGATCCGCCAAGGCGTGGAGCTGTTTGGCGACCTCAAGCATCACCCACGGATCAAAATCGCCTTTGGCCCCCATGCGCCTTATACCGTCAGCGATGCAAACCTGGAAAAAGTCCGGGTGATCGCCGAGGAGCTGGACGCCGCCATTCATATGCATGTCCACGAAACCGCCTTTGAAGTGCAGCAGTCCGTGGAACAGTATGGCGAACGCCCCCTGGCCCGACTCGCGCGCCTGGGCCTGCTCGGCCCGCGCTTGCAGGCCGTTCATATGACCCAAATCAGCGAAGACGACCTGGCGTTGCTGGTAGAAAGCAACAGCAGCGTGATCCATTGCCCGGAATCCAACCTGAAACTGGCCAGTGGCTTCTGCCCGGTGGAACGCTTGTGGCAGGCCGGCGTCAATGTGGCAGTAGGCACCGATGGCGCAGCAAGCAACAATGACCTGGACCTGTTGGGCGAAACCCGCACCGCCGCGCTGCTGGCCAAGGCCGTCGCCGGCTCGGCCAGCGCCCTGGATGCCCACCGTGCGCTGCGCATGGCCACCCTCAACGGTGCGCGAGCCATGGGCCTGGAGGCTGAAATCGGCTCGCTGGAAGTGGGCAAGGCCGCAGATATCGTGGCCTTCGACCTTTCAGGACTGGCCCAGCAACCGATCTACGATCCGGTCTCGCAGCTTATATATGCCACCGGACGCGATTGTGTGAAACACCTTTGGGTCGGCGGCAAGCAACTGCTCGACGACCGGCAACTGACCCGTATGGATGAGCAGCAACTGAGCGCCATGGCCGCCGCCTGGGGCCAGCGCATCAGTGGACACCACGAATAACGCCGGCCCAGGATCAATATTCCGGCCAGGCACACCGTTTTATCGGATTTAGAGGACTACCCATGAGTAACGTCGACCACGCCGAAATCGCCAAATTCGAAGCCCTGGCCCACCGCTGGTGGGACCGCGAGAGCGAGTTCAAGCCCCTGCACGACATCAACCCGCTGCGGGTCAACTGGATCGACGAGCGCGTCAATCTGGCCGGCAAGAAAGTCCTCGACGTGGGCTGCGGCGGCGGCATCCTCAGCGAGGCCATGGCCCAGCGCGGCGCCACAGTGATGGGCATCGATATGGGCGAGGCGCCTCTGGCCGTGGCCCAGTTGCATCAGTTGGAGTCGGGCGTGAGCGTGGAGTACCGCCAGATCACCGCCGAAGCCCTGGCCGAGGAAATGCCCGAGCAGTTCGACGTGGTGACCTGCCTGGAGATGCTGGAGCACGTGCCCGACCCATCGTCGGTGATCCGCGCGTGTTTTCGTATGGTCAAGCCCGGCGGCCAGGTGTTCTTCTCCACCATCAACCGCAACCCCAAGGCTTACCTGTTCGCGATCATCGGCGCCGAATACATCATGAAGCTGCTGCCGCGCGGCACCCATGACTTCAAGAAATTCATCCGTCCTTCCGAACTGGGTGCCTGGAGCCGCCAGGCCGGGCTGACCGTCAAGGACATCATCGGCTTGACCTACAACCCGCTGACCAAGCACTACAAGCTGGCCAGCGACGTCGACGTCAACTACATGATCCAGACCCTGCGAGAGGAATAAACCTGTGAAGTTGAAAGCGGTTCTTTTCGACATGGACGGTACGCTGCTCGATACCGCGCCGGACTTTATCGCCATCTGCCAGGCCATGCGTGCCGAGCGCGGGCTTGCGCCGATCAACGATCAGCATATCCGCGATGAAGTCTCCGGCGGCGCCCGGGCCATGGTTGCCGTGACGTTTGCCATGGACCCCGAGTCCCCAGGCTTCGAAGCGTTACGCCTGGAGTTCCTCGAACGCTACCTCAAGGGCTGCGCGATCCATAGCAAGCTGTTTGATGGCATGGCCGAACTGCTGGAAGACATCGAACGGTCCAAGCTGATCTGGGGCGTGGTCACCAACAAGCCGCTGCGCTTTGCCGAGCCGATCATGGAGCAACTGGGCCTGGCCCAACGCTCGGCGCTACTGATCTGCCCGGACCACGTGAAGAACAGCAAGCCTGACCCGGAACCACTGATCCTGGCCTGCAAGATGCTCGACCTGGACCCGGCCAGCGTACTGTTCGTGGGCGACGACCTGCGGGATATCGAGTCAGGGCGCGACGCCGGCACCCGCACCGCCGCCGTCACCTATGGCTACATCCACCCCGACGACAACGCCCGCAACTGGGGTGCCGACGTTGTGGTCGATCATCCGCTGGAACTGCGCAAAGTGCTCGATAGCGCACTCTGCAGCTGCTGAATGGCTAACCAATGAAGCTCTAATGTGGGAGCGGGCCTGCTCGCGAAGGCGGTGGGTCATCTGATAGAGAGTTGACTGACACTACGCTTTCGCGAGCAAGCCCGCTCCCACATTCAGATATGTGTTGCCCCACTGAATTTTGTTGAGGTCGATTATGTTTGATTACTCCGCACGCCCAGAATTGCTCAAGGACCGGGTCATCCTGGTCACCGGCGCCGGTCGCGGGATTGGTGCTGCTGCGGCCAAGACCTACGCCGCCCACGGCGCCACCGTGCTGTTGCTGGGCAAGACCGAAGCCAACCTGGCCCAGGTCTACGATGAAATCGAAGCCGCCGGCCACCCGCAACCGGTGGTGATTCCGTTCAACCTGGAAACCGCCCTGCCCCATCAATACGATGAGCTGGCGGCAATGATCGAAAAAGAATTCGGCCATCTCGACGGGTTGCTGCACAACGCCTCGATCATCGGCCCGCGCACCCCGATCGAACAGCTGTCGGGCGAGAATTTCATGCGCGTCATGCATATCAACGTCAACGCCATGTTTATGCTGACTGCCACGCTGCTGCCGCTGCTCAAGCTGTCCCAGGACGCGTCGGTGGTGTTTACCTCCAGCAGCGTGGGGCGCAAAGGGCGCGCTTACTGGGGCGCCTATGGCGTATCGAAATTCGCCACCGAAGGCCTAATGCAGACCCTGGCGGACGAACTCGACACCGTTGCCGCAGTGCGCGCCAACAGCATCAACCCAGGCGCCACCCGCACCAGCATGCGGGCCCAGGCTTATCCTGGAGAAAACCCGGCCAACAACCCGCTGCCGGAAGAAATCATGCCGGTGTACCTGTACCTGATGGGCCCGGATAGCTCGGGGATCAATGGGCAGGCATTCGACGCGCAGTAATCCCCACAATGCGGGAGCGGGCTGGCCTGGGATAACCCTACGTCTCTAACTGACGACTTACCCTGTGGCGAGCGGGCTTGCCCCGCGCTGGGCTGCGTAGCAGCCCCACCCCAGACACCGCAGTTGTTTCAGACATACCGAGTCGGCAGGTTTTGGGGCGGCTACGCCACCCAACGCGGGCGATGCGGCGTTCCGACAAGCCCGCTCGCCACAACAAGCCCCCCACAGGGGCTGGCGCCAAATTCCCAGCGCTGTGCATACGCACTAAATCCCATCCCCTTGTTTTATAAGCAATAAAAAATATTGCACGAAATGGCACGCTTTTCGCTCCAATTTGCTTCAAACAGGCGGCACGACGTAAAGACGTGTGGCATGGGATCAGGGGTTATAACCCCCGGCAAAGCGGACTAGACTGTTACCTATGTTTTACAGAACTGAAGGAACAGTAAGGCGCCCGCCAGCGGCCGCTCCCATTGAGCCTGTAAGACAGCATTAAGTGCTTAGAGGCCTACCCGCTTATGAAAACACCGACCCAGACCAACGCAATTGACTTCGACAGTGCCAAATTGCAACGCCTGGGCTTTGGCCAGCCTTCCCTTATCGCACGGCGCCCCATCAGCCTCGGGCAACTGCGCCAGCAACTGAACCTGCAATTGCAGACCAGCCTGGAGGCGGAGCGAATCCTTGGCCTGTTCTTTCGCGAAGTGCAACGCCTTGTGCCCCTGGATGCCCTGCAATACCGCCATGAAGCCAGCGACCTGCGCCTGGAATACGGCCAGCGTGGCCATCACTCCGTGAGCTACAGCCTCAGCCACGAGGGCGAGCACCTGGGAGAGTTGGTGTTTCGCCGCAACCAGCGTTTCACGGAGGAGGAACAGGGCAATCTGGAGTCGCTGCTGGCCAGCCTGCTCTACCCCATGCGCAACGCCTTGCTGTATCGCTGCGCGACCCGCACCGCCCTGCGCGATCCACTGACCGAGACCGGCAACCGCGTCGCCATGGACCAGACCCTGGGCCGCGAGATCGAAATGGCCAGGCGGCACCTGCATCCGCTGTCCTTGCTGATGCTCGACATCGATCACTTCAAGCACATCAACGACAGCCACGGCCACGCCACCGGCGACAAAGTGCTCAAGGCCGTCGCTGCCTCGATCAAAAGCCAGTTGCGCAATGTGGATATGGTGTTTCGGTTTGGTGGGGACGAGTTCCTGATCCTGCTTTCCAACACCAGCCGCGAGGCCGCCACCCTGGTCGGCGAACGCCTGCGCCAGGCAGCGCAGGCCCGGGACTACTGGGCAGACGCTACGCGTATCGAATTGACGGTGAGCCTGGGTTGCGCGACGTTGCTGGCGGGCGAGTCGGCCGAGAGCCTGCTGCGCCGCGCCGACAATGCCTTGTACGTGGCCAAGCGCGAAGGCCGTAACCGCCTGGCAATGGCGGGGTAAACGCTACCCCGCCATGCCCGGGTCAGGCTTCGCTGGTCGCCAGGACTTGACGCTCGCGGGTCACCGGAGTTTTCTCCAACTGCATGCAGCGCTCCAGGAACAGGTACATATAGTCGTAGCTTTTGCACACAGCCTGGCGCAACTCCACTTGCAACGCCTTGCTCGGGTTCATCCCCGCCAGGGTGCAAATAATCTCCAGCGCTTCCCACGGGTGGGCGTCGTCATACTGGGCATGCATCTTCAGCCACTTCATGGCGCGCTTGCGGTCTTCTTCAGGGAAAGCAGCGGCATACACGCCCGTTGAACACACCAGCGCAGACCACTCCCCAGTGGCGCCTTCGATGGCGTAGTTGGTGGCGGCAATGGCAACGATCAACGAATCGGCCGAACTGGTGTGCCAGCACCAATGACTCAGCGCATGCAACTCTGGCGGTACGTGTTGCGCCTGCAGCTCTTCCAGGCCGACGCCATGGGCGCGCGCCCAGTGCATCCAATAATCGGCATGGTTCAGTTCCACACGAATATTGCGCATCAACCAACGTCGCGCCATATCCTCCCCAGGATGACGGGCAAACTTGGTCTTGGTCAGGTTTTGTGCCATGTACAACGCGAACTGTTCCACCACTGGCCAGCCACCGATCAGGTAGTGGCGCATGGTCTTGGCGCTGAGCTTGTTATCGCGCATGCGCTGGTACAGTTCGTGTTCGACAACGCGGCGCTTGCTCTCGCTACAGTCCTGGATCAATTGCTGAGCCCAGGCGGGGTAACTTGAGGCTTCCATAAGCGGGCCGGTTCTGCTGAATGTGTCGATCACTGTCGGGCTCCTTTTGATTTGTGATGTGTACAGACCAGCAGATGTTTCAGCGGAACGTGCCGGGCGCCCTGAATAACAGAGGCTGCGGGCGCGCAGGTCGACATTGCAAACTATCGAAGGTAAACAATTGCGGGCGCTCAATCAGGTAGCCCTGAGCGTAGTCCACGCCGATCTCAAGCAGTGCCTGCTCGATGTGCGGTGTTTCGACAAACTCGGCAATCGTGCGTTTACCCATGACATGGCCGATGTGATTGATCACTTCGACCATGGCGCGGTTAATCGGGTCGTCCAGCATATCCTTTACGAAACTTCCATCGATCTTCAGGAAGTCTACAGGTAAATGTTTGAGGTAGGCGAATGAGGACATTCCGGCACAAAAGTCATCCAGGGAGAAGCAGCAACCCAACGCCTTGAGCTCATTGATAAAACGAATCGCGCTACCCAGGTTGGAAATGGCGCTGGTTTCGGTGATTTCAAAACAGATCATGCCCGGTGGAATCCCATAGGCACTGAACTTCTCCCGCAGGAAACGCAGGAAATCGTCATCGCCGATGGTGATGCCCGACAGGTTGATCGCACACATTGCCATGGGCCTGCCAGGTCGCTCGAGCATGCAACGGGCGATCAGCTTGAACACGTTCTCTACCACCCAGCGGTCCAGCGAGGTCATCAACCCGTAGCGTTCGGCGGCCGGGATAAAGCTGTCAGGCAAGATGATCCGCCCCGCTTCATCGTGCAGGCGCAGCAGGATCTCGATATGCCCGGCCCCCGCCTCGGTGTGGCCCAAGGGCGCGATTTCCTGGGCATACAGGCAGAAGCGGTCCTCTTCCAGGGCCATGTGCAGGCGCTGGATCCAGGCCATTTCGCCAAAGCGCAACGACAGCTCGGTGTCGTCGGCATGATAGACCTGCACCCGGTTGCGCCCCTTCTCCTTGGCCATGTAGCAGGCCATATCCGCGGCACGCAATGACGTCTCCAGGGTGGTCGGGGTGTGCGAGATATGCACCAGGCCGATACTGACCGTGGTGACAAACGGTCGGCCTTTCCAGACGAAGTGCAGGTTTTGCACGGTATGTCGCAGGCTCTCGGCGATCTTCTCGGCCACCGGCGCCGGGCAGTTCTCCAGCAGGATGCCAAACTCATCCCCACCCAGGCGGGCCAGGGTATCGCCTTCGCGCAGGTCCGATTGCAGCAAGGCGCAGATATGCCGCAACAGTTCATCGCCCGCCGCATGGCCACAGGTGTCGTTGACCAGCTTGAACTGGTCCAGGTCGAGGAACATCAAGGCATGGCGCGCCGACTGCTGGCGCCCGACGCCATGCAGCACCTGCTCCAGGCGATATTCAAATTCACGCCGATTGGCCAGCCCGGTCAAGGCATCATGGGTCGCCTGCCAGGACAGATTGGCAATGTACTGGCGCTCCTGGGTCATGTCGTGCAACACCAACACCGCGCCACTGACCTTGCCGGCACTGCGGATCGGTGCCCCCACCAGGGTCACGGAGACGGTACTGCCATCCAGGCGCTGGATCAGCTTGGAATGCTCGCTGCCACCGCTGAGTTGGCCGTCAAGAATATGGTCGATCAGGGTAAACCCGTCGGCCTGGGCGTGTTCATCCAGCAGATTGAACAACGCAGCCAACGGCAGGCCCTGGGCCTGGGCCGCGTTCCAGTGGGTCAGGGATTCCGCCGCCGGGTTCATGTAGGCGATAGCCCCATCGACATCGGTAGTGATCACCCCATCGCCGATGGACTCCAGGGTGATCTGCGCCCGCTCCTTCTCCAATTGCAAGGCATCGGCAAACGCATGGCGCTGGGCCAATAGCTTGCGCGTGCGCAGCAACGCCAAGGCGATCAGCCCCAAGGCAGTGGCCAGGTTGGTGATCAGCAACAGGCGCAGAATCACCCTGGAGCCTTCACCCAAGGCATCGCTGAAGGCCTTGGCCGCCGGCGTCACCCCCTCGTTGATCGCGATGATACGGTTTTTCCAGGCATGGATATCGGCACTGCTGACCCGATCGGCGATGATTTGCCGGTGCATCTCCTGCGCCAGCTCATCAAGTTGCACCAGGTAGCTGTCACCGACGGTCCACAGCTCGATGGCTTTTTCCAGGTAGCTGAAATGGCGGAAGTTGAGGTACAGCCAGATCAGGCTCGACACGTCGTCAGGATGATTGCCGCCTTTAAGGATCCCCTGGCGCGCCGCCGCCAGGTCAGGACTGGAGCGATCCAGGGCGATACGCAGCTCGTGCCCGCCCTGGGGGACGGCAATGGCGTTCTGGTATTTGAGAAAGGTCGCCTGGTCGCGGTTGTCGGCGTACAGGGTCAGGTAGTAGATGGCGTCTTTCTGGCCCTTGGACCACAGGCTCTCGCCCGCCACATAGCCGCGCACGGCCGACAGCACGTAAAGACTGACGCAGCCCAGCAGCGCCTGGAACAGCACGACGGCAATAAAGGGCCAGACAATACCGAGCAACCGGGGTGTTCCGAGAGTTCGCTTCTGCTTCATGAGATCCCTTGCATCAGCACAGGCGAGTAAAAACTGCTCCTGACAGCACAGCCGAGGCCAAACACGACCCCTTAAGGGCCGGAGCCGGGATCGATTCAGCGAACTTGTTGCAAGTGTCCATAAAGCTTGGCGTACAAGCCGCCATCGGCTATCAGTTGCTGGTGGTCGCCATCTTCGGCGATGTGTCCACCGTCAAACACCAATACCCTATCAGCCTGCTTCACCGCCGACAAACGGTGAGCAATGATCAGTGTAGTACGCCCACTGAGAAACCGCGCCAGAGCCTGGTGCAGGTTGTACTCGGTAGCCGCATCCAGGGCCGAGGTGGCTTCGTCGAGAATTACCACTTTTGGCTCGGCCAGCACCATCCGGGCAATCGCCAGGCGTTGGCGCTGGCCACCGGACAAACGCACGCCCGAGCGCCCGACAATACTGTCCAGACCTTGAGGCAACCCTTTGACCGTAGCATCCAACTGGGCAATTTCAAGGGCCTGCCAACAGGCCTGGTCAGTGCGCTCGCGGCCCATGGTGAGGTTGGCGCGCACGGTGTCGTTGAACAACGCCGGATGCTGCAGCACCACCGCGACATGCTCGCGAATGGTTTCCAGGCCAATGGCCTGCTGGGTCGCGCCGCCGAAGCGGATCGTCCCCGCTTGTGGGGTGTAGAGCCCCAACAGCAGTTGCACCAGGGTGCTTTTACCGCCGCCACTGGCACCGACGATCGCGACCTTTTCCCCGGGGGCAATCGCCAGGTTCAACTGGTTGAGCACCAGGTCTTCGCCATAGCCGAAGTCCAGGCCCCGCACTTCGATGCCCACGGTCTGGTGTCCGGTAAATGGATCTTCGCCCCCGGCATATTGCGGCTCGTCGGCACGGGCCAGCAGTTCGTTGATGCGCGTCAGCGCACCGCCGGCGGCGTAGTAGGCGTACTGCAGGTTCAGCAGTTGTTCCACCGGGCCGATCATGAACCACAGGTAGCTGAACACCGCGAGCATCTGGCCGATGGACAGGTCGGAAAACAGCACCGTGAGCATCGCTGCCGCACGGAAGATATCGATCCCGAACTGGAACAGCAGGCCGCTGGCGCGGCTGGATGCATCGCTTTTCCACTGGGAGTTGATGGCAAAGTCACGTACTTCCTGGGCGCGCTGCCCCAGGCGCCCGAGGAAAAAGCCCTGGCGATTGCCCGCGCGCACTTCCTGGATGGCGTCCAGGGTTTCCGTGAGGGCCTGGGTGAACCGCGAGGTGCTGTCGTTTTCCAGCTTCTTCAGGTGTTTGACCCGCTTGCCCAACTGCACCGTGGCGTAGATCACCAATGGGTTGAACAACAGGATCAACAGCGCCAGCTTCCAGTGCATCCACATCAGGATGCCGGAGGTGCCGACCAGGGTCAGCATCGCCACCAGGAAGCGGCTCAAGGTTTCACCGACAAACTTGTCCACGGTGTCCAGGTCGGTCACCAGGTGCGTGGTCACGGTACCGCCGCCCAGGCTTTCGTATTCACTCAGGGAGATGCGCTTGAGCCGTTCGATCAGGCGCACGCGGATGCGATAGACAATGTCCTTGGCCAGCCCGGCAAACAGGCGCGCCTGGACCACGTTGAACACCAGCGCCGCGCAACGCAGCACCAGGGTGATCAGCAGCATCAGGCCGATATAGCCTGCGGCCTGCTGCCAGGGTGCTGGCAACGCGTGGTTCATCACCTTCAGTGCGGCATCGCCATTGCCCAGCAACACCTCGTCCACCAGCAATGGCAGGAGCAGGGGAATCGGTACGCTGCACAGGGTCGCCAGAACGGCGACACCATTGGCGATCCACAGGGCTTTTTTATGACGCAGGGCCAGGCGGCGGATTTCTGCCCAGGTCAGCCGATCAACGCGTACGGCGGGTTGTTCAGCCACAGGCGGCTCGCTCCAGCCAGCGACCGAGCAACGGCGACAGCTCGGACAGCGGCTGGTAGCCGTTGGTCAACAAGGCCAATTGGCCATTGCGCTCGGCCAACAAGGTGGGAAAACCGGCGATGCCCAGGTCCTGAACCCAGGTGAAATCAGCGGCCGTGGCGGCATGCTGTTCGGCGCGGTCAAAAGCCTCGGCAAACTCGATACGCGGCACCCCGGCGGTCTCGGCCAGCTCCACCAACACACTGGCGCGGGTCACATCGCGACCCTCGACGTAAAATGCCTGCTGGATCAGCCCGAGCAAGGTCCAGGCGCAATCCGGCGCCAGTCCGCGCGCGGTGACCAGGGCCCGGCATGCCGGCTCCGTGTCATACACAAACCCGTCAGGCAAGGCGCCCTCCAGGCGGAACGGCTGGCCAGTGGCTTCAGTCACCGCCTGCCAGTGTTCCAGGATATAGCGCCGGGTGGCCGGCTCCAGCGCCGAACCACTGCCGGTGCGCAAACCGCCGACCACCAGGTGCAATTCCACGCCAGCCGCCTGAGCCTGCTCAACCAGGGCCTTGACCACCGGGGCAAAACCCCAGCACCAGGAACACATCGGGTCCATTACATAGAGCAGGCGCGCGGACATGGTTCAAGCCTCGGTGGATGGTTGCTTGTAGTTGTAACCAATCGGGTGCGGCATATTGCGGGCCTTGGCCAGTTCGATCTGCTTCTGGCGGTCGATCGCACTGCGACGGGTCTTCTCGGACAGCTTATCCCAGCAATGCGGGCAACTGATGCCGGCCACGTAATGCTCGGATGCGCGGTCCTCTACGCTAACCGGTGTGCGGCAGGCATGACATTGATCGTAGTCACCTTCGCTCAAGTCGTGGCGCACGGTCACGCGGTTATCGAACACGAAGCAGTCACCCTGCCACTTGGTTTGTTCCTGGGGCACCTCTTCGAGGTATTTGAGGATGCCGCCCTTGAGGTGATAGACCTCATCGAACCCTTCGCTGAGCATGTAGCTGGAGGCCTTTTCACAGCGAATGCCGCCGGTGCAGAACATGGCGACTTTCTTGTGCTTGGCCGGATCGAAGTTGGCTTTGATATAGTCGGGAAATTCGCGAAAACTCGTGGTTTTCGGGTCGATCGCCCCTTCAAAGGTGCCGATCGACACTTCATAGTCGTTACGGGTGTCGATCAACAGCACTTCTGGGTCGCTGATCAGGGCGTTCCAGTCTTGTGGATCAACATAGGTGCCGACTTTCTTGTTGGGGTCGACGCCTTCGACGCCCAGGGTCACGATCTCTTTTTTCAGCTTGACCTTGGTGCGGTAGAACGGCTGCTCGTCGCAGTACGACTCTTTGTGGTCGATGTCGACCATGCGCGGGTCGTTCTTCAGCCAGGTCATCAGGCCATCAATGCCTTCGCGGCTCCCGGAAACGGTGCCGTTGATGCCTTCTTCGGCGATCAGCAAGGTGCCCTTGATGCCGTTGTCGACCATGGCTTGCAGCAGCGGCTCGCGCAGGGCGACGTAATCTTCGAGGGTGACGAACTTATACAGTGCCGCCACGACGATGGGTTGTGTCATGGGTGTTCTCTCCAGGTGGCTACCCTCGCAAAGGGTGAACCGGATGCAAAAAAAACGCGCCGACTGAGCGGCGCGTTGCGGATTCTATCAGGGATAAACCCTGAACTGTAGGAGCGAGCTTGCTCGCGAAAAACCTGAGAACGCCGCGTGCTTTCAGAATGCGCGCGTCATCGTTAACGATCTTCGCGAGCAAGCTCGCGCCTACAGAGGCTGACCGTTACCGATCAATGTCCGCCAGCGCAGGTCGGCGAGGCCGGGGCTGCGTCGATTTTCGCCCATTCTTCAGGCGTGTAGGTATGCAGTGCCAGCGCATGGAACTCGCCCATCAGGTCGCCCAACGTGGCGTAGACCTTCTGGTGGCGCTTGACGCGGTTGAGTCCGTCGAACTGCTGGCTGACCAGCACGGCCTTGAAGTGCGTCTGCAATCCACGGCTGTGCATATGGCTTTCGTCCAGCACACTCACGTGTTCCGGGCTCAGGGCGGCAAGTGCCGTCTCGATGCGCTGTTGCATGGTCATTCCTGGCTCCACTTACTTCTTGGCAGGCGCGGCGGCTTTTTTCGCCGGAGCCAATTCGTTGGTCATGTCTTCCAACAGCTTGTTCACGACCGGTACGGCGCTTTCCAGTTTGGCCTGGGTCAATTGGGCCGATTGCTGGGTCAGTTGCGGCATTTTCTCCAGGACTTTCTTGCCCAGTGGCGATTTGTAGAAGGCAACCAGGTCCTTGAGTTCTGACTCACTGAAGTTGCTGGTGTACAGCTTGACCATGTCCGGCTTGAGCTTGTTCCAGCCAATGGCCTGGTCCAGGGCGGCGTTGGCCTTGGCCTGGTAGGTATCCAGAACGGTTTGCTTGGCGGCAGGCGCCTTGGTCTGCTCGAAACGCTGGGCAAACATTTGCTGCACTTGCATGTACACCGGGGTGCCGAGCTTGTCTGCGTGAGCCAGGGTCAGGAAGGCTTCGGCACTGGCGTTGTGGCTGGCGGTATCGGCAAGAACCTGGCCGCTGGCACATACCAGGGCAACCGCGGTACAGATGGCACGAAGACGAGTCATCGAGTTTCCTTTCTAGCTGGCGAGGTAAGACCCCAAGGGCGACCATTCTGCGCCTAAAAAACGCCGGTACTCAACCCCACGCCTTGTAGGGCCTGGTTTTGCGGGGGATTGCCCGATGAAATGGCTTTTATGGAACCCAAGCGTGCCTCCAGGGCCTAAACTGCGCAAACCGACTACAAGGAGAGTCACCGCGATGAGCCGTATCGAAACCGACAGCCTGGGCGAAGTACAAGTCCCGGATGACGCTTACTGGGGCGCACAGACCCAGCGTTCACTGGTCAATTTCGCCATCGGCGAGCAACGCATGCCACTGGCGGTCCTGCACGCCCTGGCGCTGATCAAGAAGGCCGCGGCGCGGGTCAACGATCGCAATGGCGACCTGCCCGCCGACATCGCCCGCCTGATCGAACAGGCCGCTGACGAAGTGCTCGACGGCAAGCACGATGACCAGTTCCCGCTGGTGGTCTGGCAGACCGGCAGTGGCACCCAGAGCAACATGAACGCCAATGAGGTGATCGCCGGCCGCGCCAATGAGCTGTCGGGCAAGCCCCGTGGCGGCAAGAGCCCGGTGCACCCCAACGATCACGTCAACCGTTCCCAGAGTTCCAACGACTGCTTCCCCACTGCCATGAGCATTGCCACCGTACAAGCGGTGCATGAGCAGTTGCTGCCAGCGCTGCGTGAGCTGTCCGGTGGGCTGGCCGAGTTGTCGGCGCGCCATATGAAGCTGGTCAAGACCGGCCGCACCCACATGATGGACGCCACGCCCATCACCTTTGGCCAGGAAGTCTCGGCGTTTATCGCGCAACTCGATTATGCCGAGCGCGCCATTCGCAGTGCCCTGCCCGCCGTCTACGAACTGGCACAAGGCGGCACGGCGGTCGGCACCGGCCTGAACTCGCCCCATGGCTTTGGCGAGGCCATTGCCGCAGAAATCGCCGCGTTGTCCGGGCTGCCGTTTGTCACCGCCCCCAACAAGTTCGCCGCGCTGTCGGGCCATGAGCCGCTGACGACTTTGTCCGGCGCCTTGAAAACCCTGGCCGTGGCCTTGATGAAAATCGCCAACGACCTGCGCCTGCTAGGCTCGGGCCCACGCGCCGGGCTGGCTGAAGTGCGCCTGCCGGCCAATGAGCCGGGCAGTTCGATCATGCCCGGCAAGGTCAACCCGACCCAGTGCGAAGCGCTGTCGATGCTGGCCTGCCAGGTGCTGGGCAATGACGTGACCATCGGCATTGCCGCAAGCCAGGGGCATTTGCAGTTGAACGTGTACAAGCCGGTGATTATCCACAACCTGCTGGAGTCGATCCGCCTGCTCGCCGACGGCTGCCGCAACTTCCAGGAACATTGCATCGCCGGCCTTGAACCCGACGCCGAGCAAATGGCCGAGCACCTGGAGCGCGGGCTGATGCTGGTGACGGCGCTGAACCCGCATATCGGCTATGACAAGTCGGCAGAGATTGCCAAGAAAGCCTATGCCCAAGGGCTGACCCTGCGCGAAGCGGCGCTGGAGTTGGGCTACCTCACCGATGCCGAATTCGACCAGTGGGTACGCCCGGAAAACATGCTCGAAGCCGGGCACTGATCCCCTCTCCTACAGAGGTTGTATCAACCTTGCGCGCCGGGCCTTGAGCCCGGCGATCAAGGACGGGGCCAACGCCACCGATGCCGATCCCAGCACCACCAGCACCGCGCCACCGTAGCCCAGGCCATTGATCTGCTCGGCGTGCACATAGTCGGGCCACAGCCATGCCGCAATCGCCACCGCCACGAACGTCACCAACGGCGTGATCGCCAGGGTCGCGCTGACCCGCGAAGCCTCCCAGTGGGCCAAGGCCTCGGCAAAGGCGCCGTAGGCAATCAGGGTATTGAAACAGCACGCCAGCAGCAGCCAGCCTTGCAACGGGCTCAGTTGCAGCGCCTCCATGGGATGCACCCAGGGCAGCAGCAGAAATGCGCAGCTCAGGTAGATCACCATCATGACCTGCAGGGAATTCCACACCGTCAACAATTGCTTCTGGCCCAGGGCGTAGAACACCCAGATGGTGGTTGCCAGCAGAATCGTCAGCACCCCGGCGGTGTAAGTGCCCAGGGACGTCAACAGCTCTGCCAGGCGCTGGTTGAAGAACAGCGCAAAACCGATGATCAATACCAGCAGGCCTACGCCCTGCCCCAGGCTGAAACGCTCCTTGAACAGGAACACGCTGGCAATCATCAGGAAGATCGGCCCCATCTGCACCACCAGTTGCGCGGTGCCGGGGCTCAACATCTTCAGCCCGACCAGATAGAGCACGTAGTTGCCCACCAGTCCGCATACCGCCATCGCCACTAGCCAGCCACCGCGCTTGCCCAGGACTTTGGGGCTGGGCAGACGCTTGACGGCGGCCAGGTAAATGAACAGGCAAGTGCCGGACACCATCAGGCGAAACCAGGTCACGGTGATCGGGTCCATCACCTGCAGGACCTGCTTGAGCTTGATCGGCAAAATGCCCCAGAGCAGCGCGGTCAGCAGGGTCAGGGATAAACCGTAGACCCAGCGGCCGGAAGAGATGTGCATGAGTGCCCCAAGAGCCAGAGGTAGAGGAACCTGCATTCTAGGGGGATGTGGGTAGACCTTGGCGAAGTTTTTTATCAGACACACCACAAATCAACGGTGGGCTTGCTCGCGAATGCGGTGTGTCAGTCGATATATCCATCACTGCCCCACCGCATTCGCGGGCAAGCCCGCTCCCACATTTGATCTTCGGTGTTTTATAGATCAGCGCACAGCTTCGAACAGCCCGGTTGCCCCCATCCCACCCCCGACGCACATGGTGACGATGCCGTAGCGCAAATCACGCCGCTGCAGTTCACGCACCAGATGCCCCACCTGCCGCGAGCCGGTCATGCCGAACGGATGGCCAATGGAGATCGAACCACCGTTGACGTTGTACCTGGCATTGTCGATTTCCAGGCGATTACGCGCATACAGGCACTGCGAAGCAAATGCCTCGTTGAGTTCCCACAGATCAATGTCCGCCACCTGCAGGCCACGGGCCTTGAGCAATTTGGGCACCGAGAACACCGGGCCGATACCCATCTCGTCCGGCTCGCAACCGGCAACGGTAAACCCGCGGAAAAACGCCTTGGGCTTAAGCCCCAGTTCCAGGGCTTTTTCCAGGCTCATCACCAGGGTCATCGATGCGCCGTCGGACAGTTGCGAAGAGTTGCCTGCCGTCACCGAGCCATCCTCGGCAAACACCGGCTTGAGCCCGCTGAGGCTGGCCAGGGTGGTGTCTGGGCGGTTGCAATCGTCGCGATCGACCACGCCATCAAGAATCTGTACCTCGCCGGTGTTTTTATCCTCGACCTTGTACTTGACCGCCATGGCTACGATTTCATCATCGAACAGCCCGTCAGCCTGGGCCTGGGCGGTGCGCTGCTGGCTTTGCAGGGCGTACAGGTCCTGCTCCTCGCGGCTGACGTTATAGCGCCGGGCGACAATTTCGGCGGTCTGGCCCATGGGGAAATAGATGCCCGGCACCTGCTCCTTGAGCAAGGGGTTGATCAGGTTGTCGGTATTCACGCTTTTCATGGTCAGGCTGATGGATTCGACGCCACCGGCAACAATGATGTCGCTGCAACCCGAGGCAATCTGGTTCGCCGCGATGGCAATCGCCTGCAGCCCCGAAGAACAGAAACGGTTGAGGGTCATGCCCGCGGTGCCGGTGCCAAGGCGCGACAGCACTGCCACGTTGCGGCCGATGTTGTAGCCCTGGGCTCCTTCGTTGGAACCGGCGCCGACGATGCAATCCTCGACACTGGCCGGGTCGATGCCGTTGCGGGTGAGCAAGGCGTTGACGCAATGCGCGGCCATGTCATCGGGGCGGGTCTGGTTGAACTTGCCGCGAAAGGACTTGGCCAGGCCGGTTCGCACGCTGTCGACGATCACTACTTCACGCATGGGCTACCTCAATCTTGTCGTTGTTGGGAGACAGATCGAGGATAGATCCAGCGCCAGGCGATCGCGACGATCATTCACCTGGCGTATGCAAAAGCATGGCGCTAACCCTGTAGGAGCCAAGCTCGCGCCTACTTATGCTTCTTCTTTTTGTCGTGTTTATCGGACTTGGCGAACGCCTCTTCCAGCGCCAGGTTGATGGTGCGCAATACCTTGACCCGCGCCCAGCGCTTGTCGTTGGCCTCCACCAGGGTCCAGGGGGCGATCTCGGTGCTGGTGCGGTCCACCATGTCGCCCACCGCTGCCCGGTAGGCATCCCACTTGTCGCGGTTGCGCCAGTCGTCTTCGGTGATTTTGAAGCGTTTGAAGGGGATTTCTTCGCGCGCCTGGAAGCGCTCCAGTTGGGTGTCCTTGTCAATGGCCAGCCAGAACTTGACCACGATCACCCCGGCGTCGCGCAGTTGCTCCTCGAAATCGTTGATCTCGGCGTAGGCGCGCATCCAGTCCGCAGTGCTGCAAAAGCCTTCGATCCGCTCCACCAGCACGCGGCCATACCAGGAGCGGTCAAACACGGTGAACATGCCCCGCGCCGGGATCTGCCGCCAAAAACGCCACAGGTACGGCTGGGCCCGTTCGTCTTCGGTGGGCGCAGCAATCGGTACGATGCGGTATTGGCGCGGGTCCAGCGCCGCCGCCACCCGGCGGATCGCCCCGCCCTTGCCCGCCGCGTCGTTACCTTCGAAAACCGTGACCAGCGCGTGCTTGCGCATGCGTTTGTCGCGCATCAGGCCCGAAAGCCGCGCCTGTTCGGTAATCAGTTGTTCCTCGTAGTCGTCCTTCTCCAGGCGCTGGGTCATGTCCAGGCTATCGAGCAGGTTCATCTGGTCCACGGATGATGGCAATGGCGCCGGCTGGATACCGCTGGCCTTGGTTTTGGGCACCTTCAGGGCATTTTGCAGGCTTTCCAGCAGGATCTTGCCCACTGTCAGCCCACGGTAATTGGCGTCGACGCCTTCGATCACATGCCAGGGCGCGTAGTCCCGGCTGGTGCGGCGCAGCACGCGCTCGCCAAAATGCACAAACTTGTCGTAGGTCTCGGACTGCTGCCAGTCCAGCGGGCTGATGCGCCAGCTGTGCAGCGGGTCGTCCTGCAAGGCCTTGAGCCGTGCCTTCATTTGCTTCTTGGACAGATGGAACCAGAACTTGAAGATCAGCGCCCCTTCATCGCAGAGCATCTGCTCCAGGCGTTCGGCCCCAGCGATGGCCTGGTCCAGCCGCGCATCCTTGATCTGCCCATGAACCCGCGCCTGCAACATCTGGCTGTACCAGTTGCCGAAGAACACCCCCATGCGCCCCTTGCCCGGCAATTGCCGCCAATAGCGCCAGGCCGGCGGGCGCGCCAGTTCTTCGTCGGTCTGCTGGTCGAAGGTGCGCACTTCGATCAGGCGCGGGTCCATCCATTCGTTGAGCAGCTTGACCGTCTCGCCCTTGCCGGCGCCTTCGACGCCATTGATCAGGACGATTACCGGGAAGCGTCCCTGCTGGTGCAACTCGAACTGCGCCTCCAGCAAGGCTTCACGCAATGCCGGAACTTGCGCGTCGTAAGTGTCTTTATCGACGGCGTGACCAATTTCTGCGGATTCGAACATGGGCGACTCCCTTCCAAGATGGATCAAGACTAGCGGATTGGGCTGCAAGGCGGGCAAGCAATTCCATAGGGCTTGCCGTGGATCAATCCGCAACCCTGGCGGCTAGTCTTCCGGCAGATGGCAGATGTTCAGGTCCTGATACTTCATCATCTGCTGGGTCAGGCGTTCCATCACCTCGTTGATCGCCTGCCTGCGCGGCGCGCGCAGGCCTTCCATTTGCGCCAGGTATTCGCCATCGGTGAGGTTCTGACTGTTCTCGAAAAGCGCCTGCTGCTGCCCATCAAATGGCTCGGTCGCACGCCTGAACGTCTCGGGAAACTGCTGCTTGAGATGGGCCTTCCAGAACGACAGTTGGGCAATAAACCGCAAAAACACCGGCGACAGTTCGGCGATCAGGACTTGCTCATGCGCACGCTCCAGGTTCTCGCTGGTCAAGTCAGCCAATGACCCGAAGCGCATGTGCTTGGGTTGCCCCGGCAACTGCAGGATCTTCGCCAGGCCGACCCGATACGCCAGGCTCACCTCCAGCGGGTCTTCGCTGGCATGTTCGGTGGCGTAAGTCGCCGCAATCTTTTCCAGTTCACTGAGGCGAAACAGGCCGCGCCCCAGGCTCAGCAGCACCCCAGAGTTGCCTTGCCCACGACTGGCCTGGCGCGTGGCGTTCGCCACGGCCTTGAGCACTTCGACCTGGCTGAAAATCTCTGTCGCGCCATCGACACAGTTCGCCGGATGGGCCACCAGTTGGAACACCCGCTCGCGCAACTCGACGCTGTCATGGGTCGCCTGCAAGACCTCCCAGACTCGCCGGGTCATGTCCTCGCGCACGTAACGGCTGTCGGCGGCGCCAGAGAGCTGCGCCAACAATGCCATCAGCGGCATCGATTCCGGGTCATCGCGCAGGTTGGCCCAAATCGCCCGCTTGCTGGCATCGGCCGCCGCCACCTCGTCTGGCAGCCAGGTGCGCCTGGCCTTCAGCTCAGTGAATCGTGACGAATCGTCCTCCACATAGCCCATACCGATTCCCACTGCATCGCGGTAACTGATCAGGGCGCTCATCGTCGTCGAGGACAAGGGGTTGCCCCCCAGATTGATCGCCTGGCTGAACCTGCGTGTGGAGGTGAACAACCAGTCGGGCAGCACCGTGATCCAGTTACTGCGCAGGTCGACCTGTTCCAGATGGGCCAGACGTGCGATCCCGCTGGGCAGGTCCACCAGCTTGGCATCCTCCAGTAACAGGGTCTGCAAGTCGCGCATGTTGCTTACGTCCAGATGCGACTCGATGGGGTTGTGGCTCAAGTCCAACAGACACAACGTGCTCATGTCGGCCAGCTTGCGCCGGGTGTACTCAGTCAGCGCCAACTGATTGTGGGGCAAGGCCAGGCTGTTGAGTTCGGGCATGCGCGACAGGTACTCGGGCAGGCGGGTCAGCCGGTTGCGGTCCAGGTTCAGGCGCCGCACGCCCTTGAAGCACTTCAGAAAATAAGCCACGTCATCGCCCAGGCGCATGTTTTTCAGGGACAGTTGCCGCACATGGTCGAAGCGGATCTCGGGGGGCAGGTTCGGCAATGCCCCCACGCGCATGCCATCCAGTGTCAGCCCCGGCACGGGCACTTGGTGATCATCGAGCACAAAGCTCTGGCGGCGCCAACAGGCTTCGATCCGCTCGGCCACTTGCTGGCGGCTGTGACGAATATCAGCCATGCCCGGCTGCGCCGCCAGGTCGCCGAGGTTGTTCTTCCAGTGCTTGAGGATCGAGCGCAGAAGCGTCAGGTCAGCCTGCAGGCGCGCGACGGCCTTGGCTTGGGCCAGGGCGTCAGTCCCCAGGCTTTGCAATAACTCGGCTGCCTGGACATCACTGAACAAGGGATAAATTTTCTGTACCTTGCCCACCAGCGGCCGCGGGCTGGCCGGTGAATCAGACATGCGACAGGGAACCTCCAGGGCCAGGGGCTCGCTCGCCTGATCGGAGAAAGCTTCCCCCGCCACCACACGTTCGCTTTGCGCCCGGGCAGCCAGGCGGCGGCGCAGCCTCCAAGCGTTTTCGCCAGGATGCAACGGCAACTCCAGAGCGCTGCGCTGGGTAGCCGAGAGCGTTTGCATGATCGCCTCGAACAACCCGTCGGAACCGGCCTGGGCCGCCCCCATGCTCACCCCGTGGGCATCGAACGGCGTGAATCCCGCGCCCGAGCTGACCACCACCCGACACACGCTCGCGCCCTCCTTCGCCCCCAGGGCCAACAACGGCCCGGCGGGTGAACCCTGGCGCAACTCCACTTGCAGTGCGCTGTCCCAGCCGTCGAGGTGCGGCAGCATGCGTACCGCCACGCACTGGGTGTCCAGACCGGCCAACTCCGGCTGCTCGAAACCGGCCAGGGCACGGTCCAAGCGCTGTGCCTCCAGGCTCACGCGCACCGACTCTGCCAGGGCCATGGGCACCCGCTGGTTGTCCCGCAGGGCTTGAAGCTCCACGGAGGACGCCTGAGCCATCAACTCGCGCATCACGCGGGTGGGCAATGGCGGGTAGGCCTCGCGCAACGGCGCGCCGCCCTCGGGCACCGGCCCGTCGTAGGCCTGGTACAGCTGCTCAAACAACGGTTTGCGATCAGCCTTGAGGTGCGCGAGCAATTGACGCGCCAATGCCGCGTGCTCGTCATTGGCGGGCACCCCTTCGCCCAACAGACCGGCCTTGCGTGGCGCATCCAGGCCAGACAGCAACACATCAAACACCTGCCCCTGCGCCACGGCCTGCTCGCAGAGGCTCAAGCGCCCGGCGGCATCAAACGGACCAGCGGCGGGATAACGCGCCGTAACGCTACCCTGGGCATCCAGCACCTCGAAATAATGGCCCTCGGGCCAGCCCGGCAGCAGCGGCAACGCGTGCATCTGGGTGGTCGCACTTGGCCCATTGAGGTAAGCGCCACGCTCCAATAGCCAGACCAGGTCGCGAATCGACTGCTCCAGCCTGAAGCGCTCGTACAGATCACGAAAGCGCGCCGGAAAAGGCAAGCACTCCTGCGCCAGGTGATACCCCCAGCGGTGGGGCTTGTCCATGATGTCCTTGACCAGCCGCAGCTTGCGCGATTCCAGCGCAGGGTGGCGACTGCTCGGCTCCAGGCGGGAAAACAGATAGTCCTGGTCTTCCCACTCCTCGGGATCCTCGAACGAAAACCGCCAGGCCCCCTCGCCGTTGTGCACCATCGGCGGCCGATAGGCCGCCTGCCGCGTACGGTGGCTGGCCCGCCACACACCCTGCTGCGGCTCGTAGCTCACCTGATGCAGGTTGTCGCCGACTTTGACGTAAGAGCCAGCGCCCACCTTGTACACGCCCTGGGCGTCGGCAGGCACATCGTCGCTCAGGTGTTGATCGTGGGAATACTGCCCGATGTCAGGGTGCCACAGCCGTGGCTGTCCATCCGTCGAACGCACCGCTTCCAGCGACTTGAAGTAACCGGCATAGCTTTGCCGGGTGCGCTTGAGTACGTTGCCCACGACCTTGGTCCCCGCAGCGAACAACACCATTGAGGTAATGTCCTGCGCCACGGCTACCAACTGCTTGAGCGCCTCCTCCTTGTCGCCACGGCGCCAATCCTCAATGCCCTCATACACCTCGCCGAGCATCTGCCCCACCGCCACGCTCGTCATCAACAGGCCCAATGCCGGGACCACAAAGCCGGCGAGATTGAGCAGCGTCAGCCCCGCGTCCAGGTAGTCCAGCAGACGCTGTTTGCGCACCTGCTCATCCACATCCGCCACCGGGACCGCCAGGGTCCGGGCGTCGATCTGCAATTTGCCCGCGTAGGTGGCAAAAAAGTGCTGCCCCAGGCTGGTGGTGATGGGCTTGGCCTCCAACACGCCCAGGGTACGGTGCTGGTCAAAGCGACGGAAAAAATCGACCCGGTCTATTTCCCCCAGGTACCCCGTGAAAAAGGTGCGGTAGGCGCTGACTTCCAGCTTCAGATCCAGATAGAGCTTGAAGTCGTTGAGCGATGGGTACTCAAAAAAAGGTCGCCCCGGCTCATTGGGCATGTACACCACACAGGGCTCCTGCGGGTAATCGGCAATCGGCCGGCCAGAAAACACCAGCACACTCCACAGGCAGCAATCCAGCGCATTCAAGCCCTGCCAGATGACCTGGCGCCCTTGAAACATCAGGCCCCTGGCCTGCACGGGGTCCATCTTGCGATCCAGCAGGGTGCATAACAGGCCATAGGTAGCGGCGGTGATATCGCCGCGCATGCAGGCAATGTGCGCGTCGATTTTCAGATCCAGGGTTTTCATCCAACCGATATCGAGCGCCACGCCATTGAAATAGGCGTCATCGCCGGGTTCGCCAACGTCGAGGTTGAACACGTCACTGATGTGCTGCTGATACAGGCTGCCGACATCAAGATCCCGGCAGCCCTTGGCAAATGCCTGCACGGAGACAGGGATCACCCCACCCAGACCTGAACCCGATTGCAGCCGCGACGGCGGCGCAAAATGCGCCTCTTGCGCTTGCTCCTCGGTAAAGTTCTGCAGGGCCATGTGCAACAGGGTCTGCTGCTCCAGCTTGACACTGCGGACATATTCCAGCGGCAGCACGTCTTTCTGGTATTCGTAGAAAGCCCGCACAAACAGGTCCTTGTGCGGCTCGACCGTGACCTGCCATTGCCTCTGGCAGTAGGCCTTTAACTGCGCACTGCAAAACTCATCCAGTGAGCGCAATGGGCGCAAGCGTCCTGCGACGGCGGCCCTTGCCTCGTCAAGCTGCGCGGCCTCCCGTTCCAGCGCCTCCAGTACCCCTTTGGGGGCGTTCAACATCCAGCCCGGCAGGCGCTTTTGCAGGACCTCGGCCTTGGACAGGTCGCGGGTGATTTCCAGCAACGCCGCTTGTAGCTGGCGCTGCGTCAATTGAGTACATGTCTTGGTCAAATCATCCTGGTCCGGCATGCGCAATGTCCTTTATTGCCCGTTAATCAGCCATTCACCATAACCCGACGCAAGCCTTTGAATTTACGCAGATAGTTGATCGTTAGCGGGTGCTTTACAGAGATTTTTTGCGTGCAACCATCAGCGGGCTACCACCACAGGCCGGCGCGGATCGGCCGGCGCTCCCGCGATCGGCTAGAATGGCCGCCTTGTCTTTGCCGAGTTGCCCATGAACCCCGTATCGCCAAATGCCCAGCTTGACTGGGACGACCAGGGACGCCCGCGCTCGCGGGTCTTCGACGACGTGTACTTCTCCGACCAGTCGGGCCTGGACGAAACCCGTTATGTGTTCCTTGAACAGAACCACCTGCAGCAGCGCTTTGCCGCGCTGCCCGAAGGTGGGCGGCTGGTGATCGGCGAGACCGGCTTTGGTACCGGGTTGAATTTGCTGTGCGCCTGGCAGCTGTTTGACCAGCACGCAGCGCCCGGCGCCCGCCTGCATTTTGTCAGTGTCGAAAAGTACCCCCTGAGCCGTGCCGACCTGCAACGTGCCCTGGCCCTGTGGCCGGAACTCAAGCCGTGGGCCGACCAACTGCTGGCGCAATACGTGGCCATTCACCAGGGCTTCCAGCGCCTGGTGCTGGACGCAGGACGCGTGACCCTGACGCTGTTGATTGGCGATGCCCTGGAACAACTGCCGCAACTGGACGCGCAGGTCGATGCGTGGTTTCTCGACGGCTTTGCCCCGGCGAAAAACCCCGACATGTGGACCGCCGAACTGTTTGCCGAACTGGCCCGACTCGCGGCACCGGGCTCGACGATCAGTACCTTCACCAGCACCGGCTGGGTACGGCGCCTGCTCAATGGCGCCGGGTTCAAGATGAAGCGCACGCCGGGCATCGGTCACAAGTGGGAAATCCTGCGTGGCGAATTCCTCGGCTGGCCGTCGCAAACACCCGCGCCGCCAGCGATCAAGCCCTGGTTCGCCCGCCCGCCGGCGCACCGCGGTGAACGCCGGGCCTTGGTCATCGGCGGCGGCATGGCCGGATGCACCACCGCGGCCAGCCTTGCGGCGCGGGGTTGGCAGGTCAGCCTGCTGGAGCGCCATGACGGCCTGGCGCAAGAAGCCTCAGGCAATCCTCAGGGTGTGCTGTACCTCAAGTTGTCCGCCCATGGCACCGCGCTGTCGCAGATGATTGTCAGTGGTTTTGGTCATACCCGCCGCCTGCTCCAGCATTTGCAGCGCGGGCTCGACTGGGACAATTGCGGGGTCTTGCAACTGGCCTTCAATTCCAAGGAAGCCGCACGCCAGGCGCAATTGGCAGCAGCCTTCGATCCGCAGTTGGTCCATCAACTGGATCAGCAGCAGGCGCAGGCGCAGGCCGGTATCGGCCTTGAGTCAGGCGGTTTGTTCTACCCCGAGGGCGGCTGGGTCCACCCGCCCGCATTGTGCGAATGGCAGGCGCGTCAGCCGGGCATCGAGATCCTGACCCTTCATGATGCCCTGGACCTGCGCAAGGTCGATGACCAATGGCAAGCCTTTGACGGCGAGCGGTTGCTGGCCAGCGCACCGGTGGTGGTGCTGGCCGGGGCGGCCGAGGTCAAGCGCTTTGCGGCGAGTGCCCAATTGCCCCTCAAACGGATCCGCGGGCAAATCACCCGCGTGCCACAGACCGGCAGCAGTCAAAGCCTGGCCACCGTGGTTTGCGCCGAAGGCTACGTGGCCCCGCCTCGCCTGGGTGAACACACGCTGGGGGCCAGCTTCGATTTCAAGAGCGACGACTTGACTGCCACCACCGCCGACCACGCGGGCAACCTGGCACTGCTTGCGGCCATCTCGCCCGACCTGGCCGCACGCCTGCAAGCCTCCAGCCTCGCCCCGGACACCCTGCAAGGCCGTGCCGCGTTCCGCTGTACCAGCCCGGACTACCTGCCGATTGTCGGGCCGTTGGCCGACAGCCCGGCCTTCGCCGAGGCCTACGCGGCCCTGCGCAAGGATGCGCGCCAGACGCCCGACATAGCCTGCCCCTGGCTGGACGGCCTGTACGTCAACAGCGGCCATGGCTCCCGTGGGCTGATCACCGCACCGTTGAGCGCCGAGCTACTCGCCGCCTGGCTCGACAACGAGCCACTGCCCTTGCCCCGAAGCGTGGCCGAAGCCTGCCACCCGAATCGTTTTGCCCTGCGCACGTTGGTGCGCAGCAATGTGACCGGGCATTCAAGCTAACGGCAAACCGCAGCCGACCAACTCTTGGTATTTCAACGCCTCCTCGGTGAGGCGTTCCAGCTCTGCTTGTTCGGCCAGCCTCTGCTCCCTGAGCACCTCATTCATCTGGTCGCGATAGGAAGCGTCATCCAGGGTCAGGCCCTGATCGAACACCGCTTGCAGGCGCTGGTCGTAGGGCTCGTTCACCTGCTCGAAGCCGCGACTGAAGGTGCGCTTGAGATAGCCGACCCAGAATGGCAGCTCCACCAGAAACTTCTGCAGCGCCGGCGACAACTCGGCTGCCCGCAACCGAGACTCGGCAGCGCGCAACGCCTGCGGCGTGACCCCGCCCAATCGGGAAAAGCGCATGTGCCGGGGTTGGCCCGGCAAGTAAAACTGATCGACCAGCCCGGTACGGTACGCAAGGCTGACCTCCAGCGGGTCCGACAGCGGATACTCGTTGCTATGGGCGCGGGCCATGCCCTCCAGTTGCTCAAGGCGGAACAGGCCCTTGCCCAGGCGCAACAACGATTTGGCATTCATCTGCCCGCCTTCCAACAGCCTGGTTGCTTCGTTGACCTCAACCAATACTTCCAGATTGCTGAAACTCACTGCGGCGGCGTCGTCACAATTCAACGGTGTGCCGGCACGCTCAAAAATCTCTTCGCGCACTTTCACATCGGCGGCAGCGGCATCCAGTACCCGCCATACCCGACGCGCCATATCTTCACGCACCTGCATCGAATCGGCCGTACCCCCCAGCTCGGCCAGCAGCTTGAACAGGCCGTCGGAACCGGGTTCATCATTGAGTCCCTTCCAGGCCAGCTCCTTCTCGGCCACCCCCCTGGCCCCATCCTGCGTCAACCATAGCTCCCGGGCGCGCTGCTCGTTGAGCCGGGCGATATCGTCCTCGATAAACCCCATGCCCACCCCCACGCTGTTGCGAAAGTTGCTCAACAACAGTTGACTGCGCGAATCCAGCGGGTTGTGGCGCAAGTTAATCATCTCGGCCCTTTGCCGCGTCTGGGTGAAGAGCCAGCCGGGCAACTGGGCGATGTCATTGTCACGCAGGTCAACACTTTCCAGATTAGGAATGCGCAGCAGACCACTGGGCAAATCCTTGAGTCGGCAATTGCTCAGGACCAGATGGCGCAACTCAAACATCCGACTGACCAGCGGCGGATCGATCAACGGGTTGTCGCTGAGGTTCAAGACCCTGAGCCCGCGCATATCCGCGAGCTTGGCCCGCGTGTATTCGGTGAGTTGCAAGCGGTTGCCGTTCAAGTACAAGCGTTGCAGTTCAGGCATCTGGGACAGCGCTTCGGGCAAAAGCGTCAGCTCGTTACCGGTCAGCTCCAGCGAACGTAGACCTTTGAAGTGCTTGAGAAAGTAGGCAACGTCATCGTTGAGTCCCATGCGCTTGAGCGACAGTTGCTCGATGGCGTCAAATCGGATGCTCGCCGGCAATGTCGGCAAGGGGCCAACGGCCATACCATCGAGGCTCAGGCTGGGAACCTTTTCACCGTATGCATCGGCCAGCAGCATCGCCGATTGCCAGCAGCGCTTGATCGTCTGCGCCGATTGCAGGCGGCTCCAGCGATAGTCCGCCACGGGGTTGGGTAGTTTCTCCAGCGAAGCCGTCTCGCTGCACCACAGCTTGAGCGCACGGCGCAGGGCCTCGTACTGCTGTTCAAGCGCGCGAACCGCCTTGGCCCGGGCCAGGTGATCCGGCCCCAGCCCCTGGAGGAAGGTCGCGATGCGCGCCTCATCAAACAACGGGTAGAGCTTGCGCACCTTGCGCACCAGTTCCAGCGGATGCTTGACCTGCTCCTTCCTCATCGCCTGCACGCAGGCCACCGGTTGCTCGGGCAGCGCCGCCCGTTCAGGCCAGAGGTAACGGGAAAGCTGGCCGCGTTCATCCCGCGCCTTGAATATGACTTTATTACGCAACTGAACGTCGGCGCTGCTCCCCTCCAGTTGCAACCTTGCGCGCTGTGCGGGCGCCAGGCTCTCGAGAACGGCCTGATAGAAACCCTGTGGGCCGCCGAATGCCTTGCCCGCCACGACGCCCTGTGAGTCGAGGGTTTCAAAACCCTTGGCCGAATGAATCAACGTCCGTCTAAATACAGCGGCCTGGTTGCCCGCCTGCCCCAGCACCCGCCCCGTCGCTGACGCTTGGCGCAATTGCAGAAAAACATCTTCGGGCCAGCCCGGCAGCCCGTCGAACAACCCCAGCGCCAGGCGCCACGTAGCCTCATCCGCCAACTCCGGCAGATGCAAGCCGAGCACGGCCTGATCTTCATACAGCGTTTCCAGGGTTTCCCGCGCCCGCTGCGCCACCAGCAGCGGGATCCGCCCGGTGCGCCGCAATGCCCAGCGTTGTTCGGTCGGGATGCCAGTCATGACCTCCCACGCCAGGCGGGTCGGTAACTGCGAGTAGTGCTGCTTGAGCAGGCCATGATCACCCAGGTCGAGCCTGTCGTAATCCTCGTACAGCTTTTCGTACACCCGCCGATGATTGGGCCTGAGGGCGGCAGCCAAACGCCGCCTCAATACCGCGGGCGCCGCCTGCGCCGAATACACCCCGCCCAGCAATTGCTGGCTCTCATCGGCGTCCAGTGCCGCCAGCGTCGTGGAGATGACCTTGCCTTCGTGCAACTGCTGTTCGGTAATGTGAATACTCAGGTCTTCATAGTCGAACGGTGCCGTGTCAGGGTAGCGCTCAAGCAATACACCCTCTTGGTCCAGCACCTCGAAAAACCTTCCCTGGGGCCAGCCTTCGACCATGGGCAGCGCCAGCAACTGGGTATGCGCCGTGCTCGGATCCGGGGACGGCTGGTGCTCCAGTTGCCAGAGCAGATCCCGGACCTTTTGATTGAGGTTGAACCGCATTGCACACTCACGAAAGCGCTCCGGCAGCGGTAGGCTTTCCAGGGCCAGTTGTTGCAGGCGGGGCGTGGTCATGTCGGTGATGCTGGCAATATCTTTCAGATGGCCGTCGGGCAGGTCTGCGAGGCTGGGGTCCAGGCGTTTGAGCAGGTACTCGGGGTCACGCCATTCGTGCAAATGCTCAAAGGTGAACTGCCAGCCGCCCTGACGATTGTGGGTCAGGAACGGGCGATATGCCGACTCGCGCAGCGGGTGCAAGGCCCGCCAGTAACCGGTGCGCTCATCAAAGGCAATGGCGTACAGCGAGCCCTCGACCTTGACATAGGACTGCCCAAGGATCTGATAGATACCCCTGGGGCTGGCCACCGTTCCTGTAATGTCCAGCGCCTGGCGATAAGGCATCGTTCGACCGCGCCACAAGCGCGAACTGCGGTCCCCTAGCTTGACGGCTTCCATCCCGTCGAAGAACCGCTGCGCATTGGCCTGCGTCTGTCGCAGTCGCCCCACTACGCTGGCACCGGCGGCGAACAACGCCATGGTGGCGAGGTTTTCTGCGACATTGACCAAATGCTTCAGCGCTTCCTGACGGTCATTGTGGCGCCAGTCCTCAACCCCCTCGAACACCTCGCCCAGCAGTTGGCCGACCGCCACGCCCATCATCAACTGGCCCAACAGCGGCACCACCAGGCCGGCCACGTTCAATACGGTCAGGCCGACATCCATGTAGTCCTGCAAGCGCTGCTGGCGGGCCTCTTCGTCGACTTGCGCCTTGGGCACCGCCAGGACCTGCGCGTCCAGTTGCAACTTAGTCACATAGGCACTGAAAAAAAACGCCGACAAGTTACCGATGACCGGCAACGGTTCTACGGCGTAAAGGGTGCGGGTGCGGTCGAACCGCTGGAAAAAATCGAAGCGCTGCGCCTCGTCGAGGTAGCCGTTAAAAAAAAGGCGGTAGCTTTTCACCTGAAGCTTGAGGGTCAGGTAGAGCTTGAAATCCTCCAGCGACGCATACCGGTACCACGGCCTGACCGGCTCGTTGGGCATGTACACCAGAAACGGCCCGCTGGCAAAAGCGTCGTAGGTGTGATGGGAAAATATCAACACGCTCCAGATGCAAACCTCATTGATACTCACCCCATGCCAGGCCAATGGTTTGCCATCGAGCAACATTGATGTGACCTCGCTCGCGGGAAAATCCGCGCAGATCAGTTGCTGCAACAGCCGGTAAGTGGCCTCGTCGAGATCGCGCCTGGCGTAGGCAATGTGCAGATCAACCTGCATGTCCATGCACCGCGATTGACCAATCGCGGCGAGTGCCGGGTTGTAACCGCGAGTGGGGTCGACCGGCCCTTCTTCGGGCGCGGGCAGATTGAAGATCTCGCGAATATGCGCCTGGTAGGCGGCCCCCAGGTCCAGCTCACGGCAATACTGCACAAACTGCGCAGCGGTCAACGTCGGCGATGCCAGCCGTTTCGCGCCGACACGTACCACGGCGGCCTGCGGCAGGCCACCGGGTGCGGCACTGGCCGCCGCAAAGTTCTGCATGGCGGCCTGCAACAGGCTGTGCTTTTGCAGGTTCACGGTTTCTATCAGCAGGCCGCCCAGATCCGGGCCGACTCCATTGAGGTTGCGTGTGGGTACCTCCAGTGTGTCGTGGTGGATATCCAGGGTGTTCAGCGCCTTGGTGGCCAAAAAGGCTGTGAGTTGCTCGGCGCAAAACGTATCCAGGGGCTTGACGCGGTTGAGTAACCGGCGCGCTCGCTGGCGGGGTGCCTCACTTTCCGCGTGGGCCTTTTCCAGGGCTTCAAGAGCGCCGGGCGTGGCCGCCTCCAACCACGTCGGCAACGTCTCGATCAGGGTCTGCGCCTTGTCCAGGTGGCCGGTGATATCCAGCAGGGCCCGCAACCGCTCCTCTGGCGCCACAACGCGGGGGGCCTGTTTTTGCTCGGGTGTTTGTGTCATCTACCACGTCCCTTATGACGTTGAACATGGCTCCACACCCTAAGCCCATCGCGCCTGAAAACCGATTCGAATAGCGGGGCGTTCAGCCCGCTGAACCGCCCACTATTTGTATGTCATTGCCTATCTATATACCGCCCTTCAACGCCAGGCCACGGCGTGCGATACCCGCTGCAAAAACAGCGCAGGCCATTTGCCTTATAACGCATTGTTCTAAAACTCCCGCAACACGGATGGGGTCAGTCTCTGGGTACCCGCCGTATTGACGGGTGCGTTTTTATCCCTCCCCAACGGAAAAACCGGTAAGGAATTTATGTGCGGATTAGCTGGCGAGTTACGTTTCGATGCCCAACCTGCCGACCTGGCAGCCATTGAGCGCATCACCCATCACTTGGCCCCTCGCGGCCCCGACGCGTGGGGTTTCCATGCCCAAGGGCCGATTGCCCTGGGCCATCGGCGCCTGAAAATCATGGACCTGTCGGATGGCTCCGCCCAACCGATGGTCGATGCCCAGTTGGGCCTGTCCCTGGCCTTCAACGGCGCGATCTATAACTTCCCCGAATTGCGCAGTGAACTCGAAGCCCTGGGTTACGCGTTTTATTCCGGTGGCGATACCGAAGTGCTGCTCAAGGGCTACCACGCCTGGGGCGAAGCACTGCTGCCCAAGCTCAACGGCATGTTCGCCTTCGCGATCTGGGAGCGCGACAGCCAGCGCCTGTTCATCGCCCGTGACCGCCTGGGCGTGAAGCCCTTGTACCTGTCGCGCACCGGCCAGCGCCTGCGTTTTGCCTCGGCGTTGCCAGCGCTGCTCAAGGGCGGCGATATCAACCCGATCCTCGACCCGGTGGCGCTCAACCACTACCTGAATTTCCATGCCGTGGTGCCCGCGCCGCGCACGTTGCTCGCGGGTATCGAAAAACTGCCGCCTGCCAGCTGGATGCGTATCGATGCCAACGGCACCACCGAGCAGAAAACCTGGTGGACCCTGCCCTACGGCCCCCATGAGGATGAAAAAAACCTGACCCTGGAAGACTGGACCGACCGCGTGCTCGACAGCACCCGCGAAGCCGTGGCGATCCGTCAACGCGCCGCAGTGGATGTGGGCGTGCTGCTCTCGGGCGGGGTGGATTCGAGCATGCTCGTGGGCCTGTTGCGGGAAGTGGGCGTGCAGGACTTGTCGACCTTCTCCATTGGTTTTGAAGATGCCGGCGGCGAACGTGGCGACGAATTCCAATATTCGGACCTGATCGCCAAACACTACGGCACCCAGCATCACCAATTGCGCATCGCCGAAAGCGAGATCATCGAGCAACTGCCGGCTGCGTTCCGCGCCATGAGCGAACCGATGGTCAGCCATGACTGCATCGCCTTCTACCTGCTGTCCCGGGAAGTGGCCAAGCATTGCAAGGTAGTGCAAAGCGGCCAGGGAGCCGATGAGTTGTTTGCCGGCTATCACTGGTACCCGCAGGTGGACGGGGCCAGCGACCCTTACGCCGCTTACCGCGATGCGTTTTTTGATCGCAGCTACGACGATTACGCCGCCACTGTCGCGCCGCAATGGCTGACCGCCAATGACGCCGCCGGCGACTTCGTGCGCGAACATTTCGCACAGCCGGGGGCCGATGCCGCGGTGGATAAGGCCCTGCGCCTGGACAGCACGGTGATGCTGGTGGACGACCCGGTCAAGCGCGTGGACAACATGACCATGGCCTGGGGCCTGGAAGCCCGTACGCCGTTCCTCGACTACCGCCTGGTGGAGTTGTCGGCCCGGGTGCCGGGTAAATTCAAGCTGCCGGACGGCGGCAAGCAAGTGCTCAAGGAAGCGGCGCGCCGGGTCATCCCCAGTGAGGTCATCGACCGCAAGAAAGGCTACTTCCCGGTGCCCGGCCTCAAGCACTTGCAGGGTGACACCTTGAACTGGGTGCGTGACCTGCTGCTGGACCCAAGCCAGGATCGCGGCCTGTTCAACCCGGCGATGCTCGACCGCCTGCTCACCGATCCACAAGGCCAACTGACCCCGCTGCGCGGCTCCAAGCTATGGCAATTGGCAGCGCTGAACCTGTGGCTCAGCGAACAAGGACTCTGATTGATGAAACCTCACGCCACGGCCTACAGCCAACGCCTGCTGCGCGGCCAGGCGCCTTCCTACGAGCGCTTGCAAGCGCGCCTGGCCGAAGACGGCAGCGAACCCAGCGCGCAACCCATCGCCGTGCATTGCGGCTGGGGCCGGTTGTTGATTGGCCATACCTTCCCTGACCCGGCGAGCCTGGCCCTGGAGTTGCTCAATGAGCAGCCGGGGGAACGGGATATCGCCCTGTATGTGGCCGCTCCCCAGCAGATCCTCGGGATCGATCCGCAACAGTTGTTCCTTGATCCGTCCGACACCCTGCGCCTGTGGTTCACCGACTACCGCCCGGCGACCCGGGTGTTTCGTGGCTTCCGCATTCGTCGGGTACAGAGCGAAGCCGACTGGCAGGCCGTCAATCGCCTGTACCAGGGCCGCGGCATGTTGCCGGTGGATGCCAACCTGTTGACCCCGCGCCATCAAGGTGGCCCGGTGTACTGGCTGGCCGAGGACGAAGACAGCGGCGCGGTGATCGGCAGCGTCATGGGCCTCAATCATCAAAAGGCCTTCCACGATCCGGAAAGCGGCAGCAGCCTCTGGTGCCTGGCCGTAGACCCGCAATGCTCGCGGCCGGGGGTCGGTGAAGTGCTGGTGCGCCATCTGATCGAGCACTTTATGAGCCGTGGCCTGAGTTACCTGGACCTGTCGGTATTGCATGACAATCGCCAGGCGAAAAGCCTCTACGCCAAGCTCGGCTTTCGTGCCCTCACCACCTTCGCGATCAAGCGCAAGAATGGCATCAACCAACCGCTGTTCCTCGGCCCGGGGCCTCAGGCGGGGTTCAATCCCTATGCGCGGATCATTGTCGAAGAAGCCCACCGACGCGGGATCGACGTGCAGGTAGATGACGCCGATGCCGGGCTGTTTACCCTCAGCCATGGCGGGCGGCGGGTGCGCTGCCGCGAGTCGTTGAGCGACCTGACCAGCGCCATCAGCATGACCCTGTGCCAGGACAAAAGCCTGACCCACAAGACCCTGAGCGCCGCCGGTTTGAAATTGCCGTCTCAGCAACTGGCCGCCAGCGCCGACGATAACCTGGAGTTCCTCGACGAACACCAGCGCATCGTGGTCAAGCCGCTGGACGGGGAACAGGGCCAGGGCGTGGCCGTGGACTTGCAGACCATCGAAGAAGTGCAAAGCGCTATCGAGGCGGCGCGCCCGTTTGACTCGCGGGTATTGCTGGAGAGCTTCCACGAAGGCCTGGACCTGCGCATCCTGGTCATTGGTTTTGAAGTGGTGGCCGCCGCCATCCGCCGCCCGGCCCAGGTGATCGGTGACGGCAAGCACAGCGTCGGTGCGTTGATCGAAGTGCAAAGCCGCCGACGCCAGGCGGCCACCGATGGCGAAAGCCGCATCCCCATGGACGACGAAACCCTGCGCACCTTGAAAGCGGCGGGTTACGGCTACGACAGCATTTTGCCTTCCGGCGAAGTGCTGGCCGTGCGGCGCACCGCCAACCTGCACACCGGCGGTTGCCTGGAAGATGTCACGGCGATCCTGCACCCGACCCTGGCGGACGCTGCCGTGCGTGCCGCGCGCGCCCTCGACATTCCCATGGTGGGCCTGGACCTGATGGTGCCGGCCGCCGACCAGCCGGAATATGTATTTATCGAAGCCAATGAACGCGCCGGCTTGGCCAATCATGAACCGCAACCGACTGCGGAGAAATTCGTGGATCTGTTGTTTCCCCATAGTCAGTCCACGGCTTGAGATAGGCGTTGACTGGTCGGCCCTCATCGCGGGCAAGCCCGCTCCCACAGTGGTACGCGATCAACTGTAGGAGCGGGCTTGCCCGCGATGAGACCAGCCCAGGCACCAATACCCTCAGCCCCCTCATCGAAACCATCGATGCCCTCAACTCATCAGGAGTTTCCATGACCCGAACCATCCCCGAACCGGATCTCAACTACCTGCAGAAAGTGCTGCTGGAAATGCTCGCCATCCCCAGCCCCACCGGCTTTACCGACACCATCGTGCGTTACGTCGCCGAGCGTCTCGAAGAACTGGGCATCCCCTTTGAAATGACCCGTCGCGGAACCATCCGCGCCACCCTCAAGGGCCAGCAAAACAGCCCGGACCGCGCGGTTTCCGCGCACCTGGACACCATCGGCGCTGCCGTGCGGGCGATCAAAGACAATGGCCGCCTGACCCTGGCCCCCGTGGGCTGCTGGTCCAGCCGCTTTGCCGAAGGCAGCCGCGTGAGCCTGTTCACCGACAATGGCGTGATCCGTGGCAGCGTCCTGCCGCTGATGGCTTCCGGGCACGCGTTCAATACCGCCGTGGATGAAATGCCGATCAGTTGGGACCATATCGAGCTGCGCCTGGACGCCTACTGCACCACCCGTGCCGATTGCGACTCCCTAGGGATCAGTGTCGGCGACTTCGTGGCCTTCGACCCGCTGCCGGAGTTCACCGAAAGCGGCCATATCAGCGCCCGCCACCTGGATGACAAAGCCGGGGTCGCCGCCTTGCTGGCGGCGCTCAAGGCGATCGTCGACAGCGGTGAACCGTTACTGATCGACTGCCACCCGCTGTTCACCATCACCGAAGAAACCGGCAGTGGCGCGGCGGCGGCATTACCCTGGGATGTCAGCGAATTCGTCGGCATCGACATTGCACCGGTCGCCCCCGGCCAGCACTCCAGCGAGCATGCCGTGAGCGTCGCGATGCAGGATTCCGGCGGGCCCTACGACTATCATTTGTCCCGTCACCTGCTGCGCCTGGCCGCCGACCATGAATTGCCGGTACGCCGCGATCTGTTTCGCTATTACTTCAGCGATGCCCACTCGGCCGTGACGGCCGGGCACGATATCCGCACGGCGCTGCTGGCCTTTGGCTGCGATGCGACCCACGGTTACGAGCGGACCCATATCGACAGCCTGGCGGCATTGAGTCGCCTGCTTGGCGCCTACATCCTCAGCCCGCCGGTATTTGCCAGCGATGCCCAGCCCGCCCAGGGTTCCCTGGACCGCTTCAGCCATCAACTGGAGCACGAGACGCAAATGGAGAGCGACACCCGCGTGCCGTCAGTGGATAGCCTGGTCGGGCAGAAATCCTGAAGCTGGCAACAATGATCCCGGCACAGTAGGATCGCCGGGATCAACCATTTGAGGCTTGTATGCTGATTCCCCACGATGCACTTGAAGTCGACACCCTGACCCGCCTCATTGAAGACTTCGTCACCCGCGACGGCACCGATAACGGCGACGACACGCCCCTGGAAACCCGCGTACTGCGTGTACGCCAGGCGTTGACCAAGGGCCAGGCGCTGATCGTTTTCGATCCGGAAAGTGAACAGTGCCAACTGATGCTCAAGCACGACGTGCCCAAGCATCTGTTCGACTAAGGGTTGGGCACGGGCACCGGATGGGTCGCCCGCGGCGGCCCCTGCTGGTTGCGGATTTTTTCGTAGACCTCCGCCCGATGCACATTGACCCCTGCCGGCGCTTCCACGCCGAGTTTCACCTGGAAGTTGTTGACCTCCAGGATCCGCAGGGTGATGTGATCGCCGATGGAAATGATTTCGCCTACGGTGCGGCTAAGTACCAGCATGGCGTTTGTCCTTTGAAAGTTACCGGACATCGACCATGCGCCCTCCCCCATGCCCCATCAATGCCTTGCCAGCTAAACAGACCTCCCCTACAAGCCCTGGTTAACGTTACTGACAGACAAATATAAAAAACGCCGCAAAAGAGCAAAAAACCAAACGCACCGTTTACTCTGTGGCGAGGGGGCTTGTCCCTAGCCACAACAAGCGCCTGAACCACACTTGCCCCTGCGCCCGTTAACTTTTGACCGACTGGGCCTTGGCGCGCATTTTTTCCGACATGCTGGTCATTTCGTCATACAGCAACTGCGGGTTTTTCTGCTTCAAGGCCCAGGCCATCCGCCCTTGTTCATGGGGCAGGATCATGAACTCACCGGCCGCCACGCGCTGGTAGATGTAATCGGCGATGTCCGCCGCCGTGATCGGTGAGCTTTCCAGCAGCTTCCCGACCTGGGCCTTCATCGCCGGGGTGGGGCCGCGGAACGAGTCGAGTAGGTTAGTCTGGAAGAACGACGGGCAAACCACATGTACCCCGACTTCCTGCTGCTTGAGTTCCACCAACAAGCTTTCCGAAAGCGCCACCACACCAGCCTTGGCCACGTTGTAGTTGCTCATGGCCGGGCCTTGCATCAGCGCCGCCATCGAGGCGATGTTGATGATCCGGCCCTTGCTTTTTTCCAGCAGCGGCAGGAAGGCCTTGCAGCCCTTGACCACGCCCATCAGGTTGATTGCGATCTGCCAGTCCCAATCCTCCAGGGACAATTCACTGAAGAACCCACCGGAGGCGACCCCGGCGTTGTTGACGATCACATCGATACCGCCCAGCTTGACTTCGCAGGCCTGGGCAAAGGCAGTGAGCTGGCTGTAGTCACGCACGTCGCAGCGCTGGATAAAGCCATCGCCACCGGCCTGGCGCACCAGCGCGAGGGTTTCCTGCAAACCCGGCTCACTGACATCCGACAAGGCCAGTTGCCAACCTTCGCGGGCCCAGCGCAGAGCGATTTCGCGACCCAGGCCGGATCCGGCGCCAGTGATCATCATGCGATTTTGCATAGGAAGTAGCCTTGTGGTTCAGGGAAGAAGTACGCGCCAGTGTAGCGAAGGTTATTCACCGCCCCATGCACCATCAAGTTGCTGAATGCCGCGGGCAAACCAAGGGCCCGGTCGGATGCCAGGGCCTGAGGTTAGTTCAATCTTTTTAAACTAAGTGCGAAGCCGCACTGCAATTAAAAAGGAAATAAGCCGGTGGCCAAATCGCTTTAAAAAAACAGGGAATTTTCTGCAAAGTGCAGGAGTCGGATTGGTTAAGGCAGCCGTTTTAGATGTGCGGCTCTGACAATTAACAATCAGGTCTTTTCAGAAGACGAATAAGGAAAACAACCTATGAGCCTCATTCTTATCATTGTTCTGATCCTCCTGCTGGTCGGCGGCCTGCCGGTGTTCCCGCACTCGCGCAACTGGGGTTATGGGCCATCGGGTATTCTCGGTACGGTGCTGGTGGTGCTGTTGATTCTGTTGTTGCTGGGCAAGATATAACGGCGTTGATTGCATAACTGTAGGAGCGAGCTTGCTCGCGAAGAACTCAGCCGCACTGCGGTTATCCAGAACAAACGTGTTGCCTGGGCATTTTTCGCGAGCAAGCTCGCTCCTACAAAAAAAAGATGCAAAAAAAGAGGCCTTGAAGAAGGCCTCTTTTTTATTGCCTGGCGATTAGTCCGGCTTACCGTCTACCACGCCTGCGGTGTTATCCAGCAGGCTCTTGGTAGCGGTCTGCAGGAACGACTCAAGTTTCTGCTTGAGTTGTGCCTCATCCGCCGACTCAGGGATTACCTTGCCGGTAGGGTTGGCGCCCAGTTCGTATTGCCACAGTTTCGGTGGCATCTCCTTGGGCAATACCAACACACGGTCAGCCGTGAGCAAGGCCACGGTCTGGTCGCTGCCCGATGGCTTGATCACGCCAAAGCCCTTGTCGCCTTCCGGCAGGTTGAGCAGGTCACGGCCCCAGCACTGGTGACGGGTTTCGCCGCCCAGGCGGCCCATGATGGTCGGCACGATGTCGATCTGCGTACCCACGGTGTGGTCGCGCACGCCGAACTTGTCCTGCATGCCCGGGGCAATCAGCAGCAGTGGCACGTTGAAGCGGCCCAGGTCCATTTCGGTGATCTGTTGCTCGTTACCAAAACCATGGTCGCCGACGATCACAAACAGGGTGTCCTTGAAGTACGGCTCTTTGCGGGCCTTCTCGAAGAACTGGCCCAGGGCCCAGTCGGAGTAGCGCATGGCCGTCAAATGTTCGTTGAGGCGGCCACGATCAGTCACCGGCTCGACCGGCAACGGCGTCGGCAAGGCGTACGGCGTATGGTTGGACAGGGTCTGCAGCAGTGCGTAGAACGGCTTGCCGCCCTCGCGCGCCTTCAACTCTTGCAGGCCACGGTCGAACATGTCCTGGTCGGACACGCCCCAGGTCGGATCGGAGAACACCGGGTCGACGAAGTCATTGCGGCCGATGAAGTTGGTCATGCCCTGGTTGCTGAAGAAGCCCGACTGGTTATCCCAGGCGAAGTCGCCGTTGTAGACATACACATCGTCGAAATCACGGGCACTGAGCAATTGCGGCAAGCCCGACAACTTGTGGCTACCTTCCGGGGTCTGCATCAGGTATTCGAAGCCTGGCAGGTTCGGGAAGCACGCCATGGTGGCGAACATGCCCTGGTGGGTGTGGGTGCCGTTGGAGAAGAAACGGTCGAACAGCAGGCCTTCCTTGGTCAACTCATCGAAGTACGGCGTGATCTTGCCGTTGCTGCCCAACGCGCCCACCGAGTGACCGGCGAAGCTTTCCATCAGGATCACCACGACGTTCTTGATCGGCAGGGTCTTCTCGGCCGGTGGCGTGAAGTCACGGCGCACGGCGGCGGTGTCGGTATCCACCAGTTTTTCGTCAGGCAACACCAGCATGTCACGCACGGTCTGGGTGGCCAGCGGTTGCTCCAGGGTGGCTTTCCAGACGTTCTCGCGATGCTCGGAGAAACGCGCCTTGGCCGCACCGATCAGTGACAGCGTACCGTTGAGGCCCAGGTGGTTGGCGAAGTTGGAGTCGGTGGTGTAAACGTCACCCCAACGCAGCGGCGGGCCCTGGCGCAGGGTGCCACGCGCGGCGACCACGGCAATCAGCAAGCACACCACGAACACGGCGATGCGGCTGTACCACGGGGCAACCTGGCGGGTGCCGACGGTGCCACCGCTGAACGGGCCACGGGGCCGCGTTGCACGATCAGCGCCTTTGAAGGCGATGCTCAGGATAAACGTACCCACGGCCCAGCCCAGCAGGTAGCGCACCACCGGGAAGCCGTACCAGAGCATGCTCATCACGGTTTTCGGATCTTCCTTGACGTACTGGAAGACCAGGCCGTTGAGGCGCTGGTGGAACTCGCGGTAGAAGTCCATCTCCATCAGGCCAAGGAACAGCGCGATGCTGGAAACCACGGTCAGCCACAACCGGAAGAACCCGCGGGCGGCCATGGCGCGCACGCTGAACAGCGCCAGGATCAGCGGGATGCTCAGGTACACCACCAGGCGCAAGTCCAGGCGCAGGCCGTTGACGAACGCTTCAAGGAAGGTCGAGGCCGGGGTGTCGAGCATCATGTCGCTGTTGTAGACCAACAGCCCGAGTCGCAGCAGGGAGAGCATCACCATCATGACCAGCGCGCAAAGCAGCGTGTAGGCCAGGTGGGATTTGACGGTGGGTTGCAGCAGGCGATTAGAAGCTCGCTGCTGATTCAGGGCGTCCGGGTTTGCCATGTTGTTTGAGGACCCATTGGAAGTTTAAGTGGCGAAATAATGCAGCGGCGTCCTGCCCAGGCCAGTAAAGGCACAGGGTCCAGGGTATTACGCGGTGGGCAGATGGTGCCCGATCAACGTCGGCAACGCTATTGATTACTCATCGCGCAGGGCTCCTGGCGGCACAGAGGGACCGTGGCAGGAAAATAAAGCGGGGGAATTGTCTTGGATGAAGTGTGAAAATTTTGTGCAGCGAATATCCAGACACACAAATCTAATGGATGTGGGGTACAAAAATGAGGGGGGCATTAGGATCTACACAAGTTGCTCTTTGGGGGTGTGTACATATCCGTTGCTGCGGTCACGGCGGCTATTGGTTCCGCTCTTACAGCGGGTCACTTTCGAAGAGCGCGAAAGTAACCAAAGCGCTCATGCCCCACCACTCGGTGCCTCGCCTAGGCTCGGCATGCCCGCAGTCAGGCATTGCTCCGTGGGCCCGCCGCGATCGGCCATCCATGGCCGTGTCGCG
>NZ_MIFU01000082.1:0-82959 GCF_001855215.1 Pseudomonas sp. 06C 126
GGGTGCGACTTGCAGAAGTTGTTGGGTCAGGGTTTTGCTGAGTTGGATATCGACAGTCGTCGCCTGGGTGTGCCGCTGGCTGCCTTCAGGGTTTGCGTGTGGCAGGTCGTGGCTGGTGTCGTCTAGTTGCTGCGTCCAGTACGTCAGTTCCTGTTGCAACTCAGCCCTCTGCCCATACCCCAGCAACTTCTCACCCCAGGTCTTGTAGGCGCTGGTCTTTTCCGGCAGCCCGATCGTCTGACCCGCTTGCAGTTGACGATAAGCCATCTGCAAATCATCAAACAAAATCCGCCACGACACCCCATCCACCACCAGGTGGTGAATAGCCAACAGCAACCGCTGGCTGCCGTCCTTCAAACCCACCAGTACCGCGCGCAGTAGCGGCCCATGTTGCAGGTCGAGGCTGCGTTGGGCTTCGTCGCCCAAAGATTGCAACTGTGTGGCGTCGTCGATGCGGGTTTGCCACAGCACCGACGCGGTTTGCGGGCGGTATTCAGCGTTCCAGCCAGAGTCGGTCTGGGTGAAGCGCAGGCGCAGGGCGTCGTGGTGTTGGATCAGGGCGTTGAGGGCCTGTTCCAGTAGGTGCGGGTCCAGGGTTGTGGCGGGTTTGAGCAGCACGGACTGGTTCCAGTGGTGGCGCTCGGGGATGTCGGTGTCGAAGAACAGGTGTTGGATCGGTAGCAGCGGTGCCAAACCCGTGACCGGGCCCTGGTCGATCGCCAGGCCCTGGCCCTGGTTTTTCGCCACGCTGGCCAGGCCCTGGATGGTCTGGTGTTGGAACAGGTCCTTGGGGGTGAAGTGGATGCCGGCCTGGCGCGCGCGGCTGACGACCTGGATAGAGATGATGGAGTCGCCGCCCAGTTCGAAGAAGTTGTCGTTCAGGCCGATTTTTTCCAGTTTGAGCACGTCTTGCCAGATGCCTGCGATGCGTTGTTGCACTTCGTTTTGCGGGGCCACGTAGGCGTGCAGGGCCTGGTTGGCATCGGGGGCCGGCAGGGCCTTGCGGTCGAGCTTGCCGTTGGGAGTCAGGGGTAATTGCGCCAGGATCAGCAGGTGGCCGGGGACCATGTAGTCCGGCAGGTGTTCGCCGAGGTGGGCCTTGAGGGTGTCGCGCAAGGCGTCCTGGCGGGTGATGTCCGTTGCCGGTTCTGTTGGCACCACATAGCCCACCAACTGCGCGCCGCCCGGGGCTGGGTGGGCGATGACCACGGCTTCGCGCACCGTCTGGTGTTGCAGCAGTTGCGCTTCAATTTCCCCCAGTTCGATGCGCAAACCGCGGATTTTGACCTGATGGTCGATGCGCCCGATGTAGTCGATGACCCCATCGGCGCGGTAGCGGGTCAGGTCGCCGCTGCGGTACAGGCGCGCGCCATTGCCGGCAAACGGGTCGGGAATAAAGCGTTCGGCGGTCAGGCCCGGGCGCTGGTGGTAGCCCTGCGCCAGGGAGTCGCCGCCGATCAGCAGCTCGGCGTGGGTGCCCACCGGGCACAACTGCAGGTCATGATCGAGCAGGTAGGTGCGCACGTTGGCGATGGGGCGGCCGATAGGGGCGATGGCGCCCTCTGGCAGGCGGTCGACATCAAACAACGTGGTGTCGATGGTGGCTTCGGTTGGGCCGTAGAGGTTGCACAGGCGGCCGTTCCAGCGCTCGCGCAATTGTGCCACCAACGCGGTGCCCAGGGCTTCGCCGCCGAGCAGCAGCAAACGCAAGAATTGCATCTGCGCGCCCTGTTCATCGGCAAGCAAGGCTTGCAGCAGCGAAGGGGCCATTTGCAACACGCTGATGCGCTGGGCGGCCACTTGCGACCAGAGCATCGACAGGTCTGCGGACAGTTCGCTGGACGCTAGGACCAGCTGCGCACCGTTGAGCAATGGCAGCCAGAATTCCCACACCGAGGCGTCGAAGCTGAAGGCGGTTTTTTGCAAGACCCGGTCCGCAGCGCTCAGGCCCAATTCGCCCTGCATCCAGAGCATATGATTGGTCAGGGCGCCATGGCGCACTTGCACGCCCTTGGGCTGCCCGGTGGAGCCGGAGGTGTAGATCATGTACGCCAGGTGATCGGCGCTGACCGTGACCGGTGGGTTGGCGCTGTCATAACCTTCCAGCCAGTCGCTGTCCTGGTCCAGGCTCAGGGACGGCAGGCGGTCCGGGACGGGCAATGCCAGGCTGCTTTGGGTCAGCAGCAGGCCGATGCCGCTGTCATTGATCATGTAGGCCAGGCGGTCGGCGGGGTAGGCCGGGTCCAGCGGGACATAGGCGCCGCCGGCCTTGAGCACGGCCAGCAGGGCGATCACCATTTCCAGGCTGCGTTCCAGGCCAAGGCCCACGCAGGTATTGGGGCCGACGCCCAGTTCCAGCAGCTTATGGGCCAGTTGGTTGGCGCGGCGGTTGAGCTGGTCCAGGGTCAGTTGCTGGTTGCCGAACTCCACGGCAACGGCATGGGGCAGGCGTTCGGCTTGTTCCGCGAGCAAGACATGCACCGGTGCGGCGTTGGGGTAATGGACCGCCGTGGCATTCCACTGCGCCAACTGCTGGCCACGCTCCTCGGCGCTGAGCATCGGCAGTTCGCCGATCCGTGCCTGGGGCTGCTCGAGCATCGCCTGCACCAGGTTCTGGAAGTGCCCGGCCAGGGTGGCAATGGTCGCTGGGGCGAAGCAAGCGGCGTCGTATTCAAAATGCGCAGTGATCTGCTGCTGGCTGTATTCCACATCCAGCGACAGGTCGAACTTGGCCTGCAGCGGGTGGCTGTCCATAAAACTCAATTGCAGCGGGCCCAGGTGCAGGGCCGCCTCCTGCACGGCGCCGACACGCCAGTTGAACAGGGTCTGGAACAGCGGGTTGGCCTGGGGGCTGCGTTGCAGGTGCAGGTCTTCGAGGATCAGCTCGATGGGGTAGTCGGCATGTTCCAGGGCAGCGAGGGATTGCTGGCGCAGGCCCTGGAGGAACGCGCTGCAGGTTTGTTCGGGCGCCAGTCGCGCGCGATACACCTGGCTGCTGACAAAAAAGCCCACCAGGTCCTGGATCTGCGCCTGGTTGCGGGTGGCGTTGGGCACGCCGACGGTGAAGTCGACTTGGCCGCTGTAGCGCCCCAGCAGCAGCTGCCAGGCACCCAGGAGCACCACGAAGGGTGTCACGCCCTGTTGCTGGCAAAAAGTCTGCAAACGCTCGCTCAACAGGGCGGGCAGCGCGTGCCCATGATGGCCGGCGCCTGCGTGTTGTTCCAGGCGCTCGCGGGGCAGCTCCAGGGTGGGGATCTCGTCGCCCAGGCAGGCTTTCCAATACTGCGCAGCTAAGCTGTGTTGCGGCGTCAGCGGGTAGTCCTGGCGCTGCCACTGGGCGTAGTCGGCGTACTGGATGGCCGGGCGCGGCAGGGCCTGGCCCGGTTCGCGCAGGGCGCTGGCCAGGTCGTGGATCAGGATCGGGTTGGACCACGCGTCCGAGACGATGTGATGCATGTTGAGCAGCAGCACGTAGTGCTGCTCGGCCTGTTTGAGCAGGGTGCTGCGAATCAGCGGCGCCTGGCGCAGGTCGAAGGGTTGGGTGGCGTGCTGGCGGATGCGCTGTTGCAGTTGCAGGTCGCGCTGCTGGTTATCCAGGGTGCTTAGGTCCTCTTCCAGCAGGGTCAGGCGCGCGCCAGGTTCGATGACTTGCAGGGGTGTGCCGTCGGTGTCGCGAAAGGCCGTGCGCAGGATGTCGTGGCGATCGATCACCCGATTCAGGGCCGCTTCCAGGGCGCGCGCGTCCACCGGGCCCTTGAGGGCAATCGCCCGTGGCAGGTTGTAGGCATGGCTCTGGGGATCGAACTGTTGCAGGAACCACAGGCGCTGCTGGGCGAACGACAGCGGTACCGGGTCATGCCCGGCGAGGCTCTGGATGGACTGCCCGGCGCCGGCTTCATCGGCCAGCAACAGGGCCAGCAGGTCGTCGTCGGGAAGTTGGTTCAATTGGTTCATGATCGATCTCGTCGCCGTCGGCAGAGGAAATAAGCTGTGTCAGGAAGACGAAGATCGATCGATGAGATTTAGGCGCAATGGCCTGTGGCTAGGGAGCTTGTCTGTGGTTGCTGGAGATTGTCTGCGGTGCTGGGAGCTTGTCCGTGGCGAGCGGGCTTGCCCCGCGCTGGGCTGCGAAGCGGCCCTAAAACCAGGCGCCTCGGTTTGTCTGAATAAACGCGGGGCGTTTAGGGGGGGCTGCTACGCAGCCCAGCGCGGGGCAAGCCCGCTCGCCACAGACAAGCCCGCTCGCCACAGGCAAGCTCATTGCCACAGAAGGCCTGCCTCAGGTATCAGGCAAAGGCTTTTTCGCTGATGACGCGCCCGGCCTGCATGCGCACCAGTTGGTCAGCCACATCGAAGTAACGGTCGTCGTGGGAGATGACGATGATGGTCTTGCCCAGGCGCTTGAGGTCCGGCAGCAACTCGGTGTAGAAAATCCGCCGGAAGGTCGGGTCCTGATCGGCCGCCCACTCGTCAAACACCAGCACTGGGCGCTCATCGAGCCAGGCGTTGACCAGGGCCAGGCGCTTGCGTTGCCCGGTGGACAGGTCGGTGGTGGTGAACGCACCGTCGCGCACGCTGACCTTGTGCGCGATCTCCAGGCGCTCCAGGTATTGGGTGGCGTCGTCGGGCAGGGCCTTGTCGTTCTGCACCAGGTCGTCGAACAGGAAGTAGTCGGCAAAGATCGTGGTGAACATCTGGCGGTAGTCGTCCAGGCCCAGTGCGTCCACGGGCAGGCCGTTGAGGCGGATTTCGCCTTGCTGCGGGGTGTACAGGCCCAGCAGCAGCTTGATCAGGGTGGTCTTGCCGCAGCCGTTTTCGCCGACGATAAACAGGATTTCCCCAGGCTCGATGCTCAAATTGACCGGGCCCAGCTTGAACGGCTCGCTGCCCTCCACGGGCGGGAAGGCGTACTGCACGTTGCGCAGTTCCAGGTGCTTCATCACCGGCACGCTTTTGTCGGCGTCATCGAGCAGCAGGTGCGGTTCCGGCGAGGAGAAGCGCTCCGACAGGTCGGCAATGCGGCGGAAGGCAATTTGCGCGCGGCTGATGATCGGCAGGTTGCCGATCAGGTTTTCCAGCGGGCCTTTCATGTACAGCAGCACCAGGACAAAGCCGCTCATCACCGCCGGGTCCGAGCTGGGCCAGAACTGTTGCAGGGTCAGCGCCAGGCCAATCACCACAAAAAACAGCATCGAGCCCAGGCTCTTGGCGATCACGAAAATATTGATCGAGCGGATATGGGTATCGCAGATATGGTCGGCAGTGCCCTGGATATTGCGGGTGTGCATGGCGTGCCGGCGCGGGCGGTGGATGCGCAGTTCCTTGGCGCCCTCGGCAATCGCCGAGTAGTGTTTTTGCAGGTTGTCTTCGGCATCGCGGGCCGCGTAGAAGCCCTTGATGCCTTTGCTTTGGGCCACGAACTGCACCGCCGAACCGATCCCGATGGCCAGCAGGGTCATCAGGAAGATCGGCCAGGACAGCACCGCCAGGTAGCCCAGGCAGCCAAGGATCACTGTGGTGGAAATCGCCAACGGGGCGAAAGCGAAGGCGAAGTCGCTGATGGTGTCGACGTCGTGGGTCAGCACCGGGATCAGGCGGTGGGTGCGATAGCGCTCGATCTGCTCGATGGGCGCGGCGAGCACCTTGGCGCCGAGGTCCTTGCGCAGTTTGGCAATCACCTTCTGCCCGACGAAGTTGGTGCCGATATCGGCGCCGATACTGCTGAGCAAGGCCAGCAGGCACAGCCCGGCGAAGGCCAGGACCACGCCGGTACCCATGCCGTCGGCGCTGTGCAGGCCGCGGTTGACCGTGGCCAGCAGCGCGGTGACGCTGAGGCCGCCGATGATGCCCAGGGTGATGGAAGAAATGACAATCCGTCGATAGGGCTTGAGCAGGCTCAAGAGTTCGCGAATGGCGCTGCGCGGTGCTGCGGTCATGAAACTACCTCGATCGCGACGTGGCTACGTGCTGTGGGCAAGTGAAGGCCTGCGTGCGCAGGTTTACCGCTAGCAGGCCGATAGTAGGAGGACGAGTCGGGTGGGGCGCGATTTAGCCTCGCGCCGAGTTGCGCAGGCTCACAGGTCCCGTGCCACCCGCAAGCCCAGCCAGTCGCCACGCACATTGGAGTAGAGGCTGTTGCGGTTGCCGGAACGGGAAAAAATCGGCGCTTCGCCCCAGTCGTTGCCGCGAATCTGCCGCACCTCGCATTGCCCGGTCAGCCAGGCGCTGCCATCGCTGGGCGCGCCCACATAGCTGTCGTGTTCACAGTCTTCGACCCATTCATAAACGTTACCGTGCATGTCATACACACCGAACGCATTGGGCGCATAGCTGCCGGCGGGCGAGGTGTAGCTGTAGCCATCCGCCGGCCCGTAGGTATTGGCGTGCTTGGCGATGCCGTATTTCTCACCCTCGTCGAACGGGAACGGGAAGGGCCCGGAGGTACCGCCCCGGGCGGCGTACTCGCGCAGGGACTCGCTGACCAGGCGGTAGTGCTTGCCGGTTTTCTTCGACAGCCAGGCGACATAGGCATTGGCTTCGGCAAAGTCCATGCACACGGCCGGATGCTTGGCGGTGATGGGGTAGCTGGGCTTGCCAGCCGTGCATTTGCGCCCTGGTCGGTCGTCGCCGTCGGGCATTTTATAGCCGGTCTCTCGTATAAAACGGTCCCACTCGCCGGCCAGTACCTGGAAGCGGCTGATGGCCACGGGTTTAGCGAAGGTCACGTCATGGATCGGCCCCTCATCGGGCTGGCGGCCGACTTCATCGTCCGGGGTGCCCATCTTGAAGGTGCCGGTGGGCAGCACCACCATTTCCGGGCAGTGCTTGCAGTCCTTGAACACAGTGCCGGGCTTGGGCGGTGTTGCAGCCTGGGCGGCTGGCGCCAGGCAGGCCATCAATGCCGTCAGGGCCAGGGACTTGAGCAGCGTTGGGGTGAGCGGTTCATCGTTCATGAGTCGTCTCGATAACAAGAAAAAGGTGTCAAAGGGTTTTGTCGAGCAGCGCCAGGAAGCGGTCGACTTCATCTTCGGTATTGAGCAGGCCCGGCGCAGTGCGCACCACCGGGCCGACATCGCGGTTCACCGCGTCGCTGATGACCCGGTTGCGCATCAGGTAGGCGGCCACCTTGTCGCTGTCCTGGCCCTTGACCCGGAAGAAGCTGAAACCGGCCGACAGTTGCGGGCTGGCGGGGGTGACCAGCTCGATGTTCGGGCGTGCCTGCAAGCGTTCCTTGAGGTAGGTATTGAGGCTGTGGATGCGCTGCTGGACCTCGGCCTTGCCCAGTTGCAGGTGCAGCTTGAAGGCCTCATCCAGCGCCCAGCGGTGCTCAAAGGCGTGATAGCCGCCGGGGGAGAAGGAAGTAGCAAAGTCAGTGTCTTCGGAGAACGTCGGCAGGCTCGGGGTGAGGTTGGTCACTTGCTCCGAGGCGGCGCATACCAGGCCGGTGCCCCGTGGCCCGAACATCCACTTATGGGTGCCGGCAATAAAGAAGTCACAGTGCATGTCCGGGAAGGCCAGGTCTTCGACGCCAAAGCCATGCACGCCATCCACCACGTAGAGAATGCGGTCCTTTTCGTCACGCCCCTGGTTGTGGCGCTTGACCAGTTGGCCGATTTCGCCGATCGGCAGTTTCACGCCACTGCCCGACTGGACCCAGGTCATGCCCAGCACCCGGGTATTGGGGCGGATACTGCGCTCGATGCTCGTCAGCACTTCATCGACCGACACGTGGTGGGCGTTGGCGAACAGTTTGATCTTGCGCACTTGGGTGGCGTCACGCTGGGTGCGGAACGCGAGGATGCTGTCAGTGGAAAAGTGTTCGTGCTCGGTGGTCAGGATTTCCTGGTCGGGGCGCACGCGCAGGCCGCCGTAGATCATCGCCAGCCCTTCGGTGGTGCTGCCGGTGAGGGCGATCTGGCCGGGCTTGGCCTGCAGATAACGCGCGGCCCATTCACGCACCTGGCCTTCGCGTTTCCAGGGTTCCTGCAGGTCCCAATCCATGGTCAGGCCGGGGTTGCGGTCAATGGCGGCGCGGTGGCGCTCGATGGCCTCGCGTACCGGCCTTGGGTGGGAGGTGATCAGGAAGTTGGAGAAGTGGATGTAGTTCGGGTCCTGGTCGAACAGTTGGCGCAGGCTGGCCCACTTATCGGCGGGTGCCTTGGCGCTGGCGGCCTGAACGTCCAGGCTGGCCCCCAACGGCAGGCTGGCGGCGAGGATGCCAGCCTGTTTGAGAAAGGTGCGGCGGTCGCTCATGGCATCTGCTCGCTTGGCGGCACGCCGGGCTTGGCGGACTGTTGCACCTGCTCCCACACCCGCAGGAAGTTGCCGCCCCACAGCTTGGCGATATCGGCTTCGGAGTAGCCACGGGTGAGCAGTTCGGCGGTCACGTTGCGCACCTCACTCACATCGTTCCAGCCCTTGACGCCGCCGCCTTCGTTGAAGTCCGAGGCGATACCGACGTGGTCGATACCAATCTTGCGCACGGTGTAGTCGATGGCATCTCCCAGGTCCTTGAGGCTGGCCTTGGGCTCCTCTTCGAGAATGGCGTAGAGCTCGCTGGCGTATTCGCCGAACTTCTGTTCCGGCCAGGCGGCAATGATCGGGTCGCCGGGCATCAGGGCCATCGCCAGGTTGGGCAGGGGCGGCAGGTCGAAACGCGCGCGCAGTGCGTTGAGCTTGTCCTGGATCGGTTGGCTCAGCGGGCGCAGATACCCGCCGAACGCCACCACTTGCACCACGCCGCCGCTGTTCTTGATCAGTTGCAGTTCTTTGTCGCTGAGGTTGCGCGGGATATCCACTGAGGCGCGGGGCGCGGAGTGGGACGCGACCATGGGCGTGCGGCTCAACTGCGCCACTTGCTCCAGGGCGGTGGTGGACATTTGCGACACGTCGATGATCACGCCCAGGTCGTTCAGGCGCTGCACCGCTTGCTTGCCGATGGGTGAGAGGCCGCCGAGGGCGTCCGGCGAGTCATTGAAAAACGGCAGCGGGCGCGAAGAGTCGGCCCAGCTGTTATTGCCGATGTAGCTGAAGCCGAACATGCGCATGCCCCGCGCCGTCCACATGTCCAGCAGGTTCAGGTCATTGCCCAGGGGGTAGGCGTTGAGCATGCTGATAAAGATCGCAAACTTGCCCTCGCCATGCAGGCGGCGGAAATCGGCCGGGGTGTAGGCAATGCCCACCTGGTTGGGAAAGTCACGAACCATGCCGGTAATGATCTTGTAGCGCACCTCTTGCTGGTTTCGGGCCTCGTCGACAAAGCCTGCGGTGGGTTTGTGCGGCGCGTTGGGGCCATTCCACAGTTCGGGCCAGCCGAACACCGTCAGCGCCGCCCCCGACAGGCGCCCGCGACTGGCCTTGGCCAGGTCGAACTGGCCGCTGCCGTCCTTGTCTGCTTCATGGCCGGCGGTGCCGAAGTCCAGGGGCACGGTGATATGGCTGTCGAACGAAAGCAGACGGTCCTGCAGTTCATTGGCCTGCTTGATCACTTCCAGCGAATAGCCGGCGTTGCCGCGAAACCAGTGGTCCCAGGCAAAGCCTGCGCCGGCAGCGATGGCCAGGGCCAAGGGCAGACCGATGTATAGAGCCTTTTTCGAACGTGGTTTTGTCATTGCCATCTCAGTCGGTTCGCCTTTGAGGTGCAGGCGCAAGGGGCCTTTGCTATCTGGGAAGAACGAGCGCAGGCCCGGAAAATTTAAGTATCCCCACCATCAACGGTGGGAGCCGGCTCCCACAGTAAATTTGCTGTCCGGCAAAACGTTCTAGCTTGGATAAAGCCTGCTCCAAGGCTGACACAGGTAGGAACATGACGATTTCTCGACGAGGGTTTATCGCAGGCCTGGCGCTGACCGGCGCCGCCGTACCTGCAGCCTTTTATGCCCATCGCGAGTTGACGCGTGAGGAGTTCCCCATCACGCCCGAGGAAGCCACGGTGGACCTGGCGGACGCCGCCGGCCAGCAGTTGGCGAACAGCCTGCGCGGGATCTGGAGCCTGCGCCTGGAAGGGCGTGATGCCGGGTTGCAAGGCTTGCCCCTCGACGATCTGCAACTGTTTATTGATATCGCACCGCGTGGCCGTGGCGTGCGCGGCTACCTGGACACCGCTGGGCACCTGCGGGGGCCGGATGAGCCGCGCTATCAGGTCCTGGGTGATCTGGTTCCGGGCAATGCAGCGCTGCTGTACTGGCGCCTGATCGACCGCGACTCGCCAGATGGCATGCCGGCCTATGAATTCAAGATGAGCCTGGACGAAGTCTGGGACAGTTTCGGCAATGCTGGCAGCGGCACCCTCAGCGGGCAGATCCTCAGCCTCGACCGGCCCCTGGCAGCGTTGGAGCTGGATAACCGGTTTGTCGCCACCAAGCAGTTGTTCCCCGAAGCCCGCGAACGAATCGGCCTGAACCCTGCGCTACTGGCCTGGTTGATAGCCCCCGAGCACCGCCTGTTCCACCAGCTCTGGCACGCCTCGCGGGACCAGTGGCACAAGCTGCCCGAAGACAAGCGCAATGCCCTGCGCGGTATCGGTTGGCAGCCCGGGCCACGGGATAACGAGCGCGACGCCCGTGGCCCGCGCAAGGATCGCAATGGCTCGGGTATCGACTTTTTCTTCATGCACCGGCACATGCTTGGCACCGCGCGTTCCCTGCAGGACTTACCGTCCTGGCCGCGCTTCCCGCAGCCCCAGCCAGAGCTTGAGCGTGATCGCCAGGGCTTTGCGCGCTACTTCGACAATCACGATGGCTTCGCACTGCCGCCGACCTGGACGGCCAGTGGCGACGAGCAGTACAGCCAGTGGGTCAGTGATATCAAGGCGGCCGAGACCTATCACAGCAACTTCCAGGTGTGGGAGTCGCAGTACCGCGACCCGCGTTACCTGGCCAAGTTGACCCTGGGCCAGTTTGGCTCTGAGGTTGAGCTGGGGCTGCACGATTGGTTGCATATGCGCTGGGCGTCGGTACCGCGCGACCCGTCCAACGGCGCGCCGGTGCCCTTTGCCCGGGATCCGGCGGATTTTGCGGCGCGTTGGTATGAGCCGGAGAATGACTTTTTGGGCGACCCGTTTTCCTCCCATGTAAACCCGGTGTTCTGGCATTTTCACGGTTGGATCGATGATCGCCTTGAGGATTGGTTTCGCGCCCATCAGCGCTTTCATCCGGGTGAGCTGAACCGCCTGGAGGTCAATGGTGTGCCGTGGTTTGCGCCTGGGCGCTGGGTTGAGGTGGGTGATCCTTGGCTGGGGCCGGATACCCATGGTTGCAGCACCACCCCGGGACTGCAGATGGGCCGCACCGTGGAAATGGACCCGGAAACCATGAAACTGGCATTGCGCATCACCTTCGGTGCCGATGACGACAAACTGCAGGACTTGTTCCGCAAGGTGCCCAAGCGGCCGTGGTATGCGCGGCATTTGAAGGTCAAGGAACGCACGATTTGACCGCCGCGTGTGTGGGCTTATTGTGGCTAGCTGGCTTTTTGTGGGGCGCGGGCTTGCTGTGGGGAGCGGGCTTGTTGTGGCGAGCGGGCTTGCCCCGCGCTGGGCTGCGGAGCGGCCCCCCCTAAACCTCCCCGCGTTTATTCAGGCAGACCGAGGCACCTGGTTTTAGGGCTGCTTCGCAGCCCAGCGCGGGGCAAGCCCGCTCGCCACAACAAGCCCGCTCCCCACAGCAAGCTCGCTACCTGTTAGATATCGGACGCCTGCCAACCGCCGCCCAGCGCCTTGTACAGCGCAATACTCGCCGCCAACCGCGCCTGGCGCAGTTGCACGTTCAAATCCTGGGCGGCATACAGCGTGCGCTGGGTTTCCAGTACGGTAAGCAAGTCCTCCGCGCCAGCCTCGTAGCGGCTTTGGGCGATGCGGAACGCGGTCTGCGCCTGGTCCAGCTCCTCGCGCTGCCACTGGCGTTGTTCGTCCAGCCGGCGAATGCTGCTCAGGGCTTTTTCCACATCGGCAAAGCCATTGATGATCGCTGCGCGATAGGTTTGCAGCAGTTCATCCTGGCGTGCCGTGGCCTTGTCACGTTCGGCGCTGAGGCGGCCGTTGTTGAAAATCGGTGCGATCAGCCCGCCCGTGAGGTTGTAGAACGGGTTGCGCAGCATATCCGCGGCGCGGTTGGCGCCGGAGCCCAGGTTGGCGGTAAGGGTGATGCTGGGCAGCATGGCGGCGCGGGCGACAATGATGTCGGCCTGGGCGGCCGCCAGTTGTGCTTCGGCACTGGCGATGTCCGGGCGGCGGCTGAGCAGGTCGCTGGGCACGCCGGCAGCGATGCTCGGCCAGCGCAGTTGATCAAAGGCCTGTGGCGTCAGTTGCAGCGCCTGCACCGGTTGGCCGAGCAGGGCGGCGAGGCTGATTCGGGCAGCCTCGGCACGCTGGCGTACTTCTGGCAACTGGCGTTGCTGCGCGGCGACCAGGCTCTTTTGCTGGGCCAGCTCAAGCTGGGTGGCAGAGCCGGCTTCATAACGGGTCTGCACCAGCTTAAGGACGTTCTGCGCATTGGCCAGGTTCAGTTCGGCGATGCGTTGTTGCTCGTGCAGGGCCAGGAGCTGGGTGTAGGTGGTGGCCACGCCGCTGAGCAGGGTCAACTCCACCGTGGCACGCTCGAATTCACTGGCGCGCACCGCCAGTTCGGCACTGTCGCGCGCGGCGCGCTGGCCACCCCAGAAATCGATTTCGTAGGTGGCCGTCAGGCTGGCATTGAAGTAGTCCACCGCGTCGTTGTTGTTGTCGGCGTCCAGTTCGCTGTAGCCCTTGCCGCGCAGCAGTTTCTGGCGGTTGGCGTTGAGTCCGCCCTTGAGTTCGGGCAGCAGCGGTGCGCCGGCCACCACGGCGCCGGCCTGGGCCTGACGCACTCGCGCCACGGCGCTGGCCAGGTCGAAGCTGGCGTTGCGAGCCTGTTCGATCAGTTGGTCGAGCTGAGGGCTGGCGAAGGCTGTCCACCATTGCTGGTTGGCGTGCAGGGCGCTGGCCTGGTTTGCGGTGGCCCAGGCAGGGGGTGGCTGCAGGCCGCTGTCCGGGCGCTGCACCGGGCTGCTGCATGCGGCCAGCAGCACGCTGGCGGCGACAAGGGTCAAGTGCGCTTTCATAGGGCGATCATTCACTGGTAAGGGCCGTGACCGGGTCGAGCCGGGCTGCTTTGCGGGCGGGCATAAAGCCGAAGATGACGCCGGTGACCAGGGCGCAGGCGAAGGCGCCCAAGGCGGCAGGCAGCGAGAAGGCGACAGCCACGCTGCTGAGGATCAGCGCGCCACCCACCAGCAGGGCCAGGCCGATCCCGGCCACCCCGCCAACCACCGTGAGCATCACCGCTTCGGTGAGGAACTGGCGCAGGATGTCCCGCTGTCGAGCGCCGGTGGCCATGCGGATGCCGATTTCCCGGGTGCGTTCGCGTACGGTCATCAGCATGATGTTCATCACCCCGATGCCGCCCACCAGCAGCGAGATGGCGGCAATCGAACCCAGCATCAGCGACAGGGTGTTCTGGGTCCGCGCCTCGGCCTGGATCATCGCGGCGTTGTTGGTCAGTTCGAAATCGCGCTTGCCGTTGTGCAAGCGCAGCAGCAACTGGTCGATGGCTTTTTCTGCCTCATGCACCTTGCGCGCGTCGGCGGCGGCAATCACCACGTATTCCGGGTTGTAGCTGCCGAACAGGCGGATACTCGCGGCGGAGTAGGGGATGGCGATACGGTCGTCGCTGTCCTTGTCGCCGGAACTGGCACCTTTTTCGGCGAGCACACCGATCACCTGGAACGGCACGTTTTCGATCAGGATGTATTGGCCGATAGGGCTGGGGAGGTCCTTGAACAGCTTGTCGCGCACCCGCTTGCCAATGACCGCGACGGTCGCGGCGGCGCGTTCGTCAGCCTCGGTGAAGTAGCTGCCCTCGACCACCGGCCAGTTGAAGATCGCCGGGAAGTTGGTGTCGTTGCCACCCACGTAGGCCATGTGGTCGACGTTGCCGAAACGCACTCCGGCCTCCGCGCCATTGACCGGCATGATGCGCTTGACCTGTGGCAGCGCGGCCATCGCGGCGACGTCGTTCATGGTGATGATGCCGGGCGGTGTGCGCGGGTTGGGCGCCGAGCCGCTGACATAAAGGATATTGGAGCCAAAGGCGCCCATCTGCGCCATGACCTGGCGTTTGCTGCCTTCACCCACCGCAAGCATCACCACCACCGAGGCTACGCCGATAATAATCCCCAATAGGGTCAGGGCCGTGCGGAAGCGGTTGATCCACATCACCCGCCAGGCTGCCTGCACCGCGTCCAGCAGTTCGGCTTTCCACGCACCGTTGTGCTCGGCGCCATCGGCCAGGCGTTGGCGCAGGTCCACCGCTTGCAGGGCCTTGGGGTTGGGCTCGGCGGCAGGTTGGTCGTGGGTGTTGGGGGTGTCGCTGATGATCAGGCCGTCGCGGATTTCGATGATGCGCTTGGCCCGGGCCGCCACTTCGCGGTCATGGGTAATCAGGATCACCACGTGACCCTGGCTGGCCAGCTCGTCGAGCAGGGTCATGACCTCGGCGCCACTATGGCTGTCGAGGGCGCCGGTGGGTTCGTCGGCGAGGATGATATGGCCGCCGTTCATCAAGGCCCGGGCAATCGACACCCGTTGCTGCTGGCCGCCGGACAGTTGGTGCGGGCGGTTGCCGGTGCGCCCGGCCAGCCCCAGGCGGGTCAGCAGTGCGGCGGCGCGGGCGTGGCGCTCGGCGGCGGGCGTGCCGGCATAGATCGCCGGCATCTCGACGTTTTCCTGGGCTGAGCCGGAGGGGATCAGGTGGTAGCCCTGGAATACAAAGCCAAAGGCCTCGCGGCGCAGCCAGGCCAGTTCGTCGGTGTCTAGTTGAGCAACGTTTTCCCCGGCGAACAGGTACTGGCCGACGGTGGGGCGGTCGAGGCAGCCGAGGATATTCATCAAGGTGGACTTGCCGGAGCCCGAGGCACCGACAATCGCCACGAATTCCCCGGCATGGATCGACAGGTCGATCCCGCGCAGCACGTCGACCTGAGGCGCATCACCGCCACCGTAGGATTTGCGGATGTCCCGAAGTTCGATCAGCGGCGTCAACATTCAGCCTCCGCTGCTTTGGGCGGGGCCGATCAGCAGGTGATCGCCTTCGTTGAGGCCATCGAGGATCTGGATGCGCAGGCGATCACTGATACCGACCCGCACCTCGCGGTCTTCGATGCTGCCGTCCTTGGCCACCACGCGGGCCAATTGCATGTCGGGGCGGGTGCCGCCTTGCAGGGCTGCGACCGGCGCAGTCAGCGCATTGGTGACGCGACTGGCGACGAAAAACACCTGGGCGGTCATTTCCGCCATCAAAGCGTTATCGGCATTGTCGACATCCAGCAGCACGGTATAGAGCACCACGCGGCCGCTGCCACTTTTGCTCGAACTGCTGGGGCTGCCACCGCCCTGGCTGGTTTCGTTCAGGGGCTTGGGGGGGACCGGCAGGATCTGGCGCACGGTGCTGGTCCAGCGCCGGTTGCCACCGCTCAGGGTTGTGAAATAGGCCTGCATGCCAGGTTCGACATGGCCGATATCAGCTTCCGAAACTTCCGCCCAGACGGTCATGGGCGACAGGTTGGCGATCCGCAGGATCAGCGGCGTCTGCTGCTGGCTGTTGAGGGTCTGGCCTTCGCGGGCATCCACGGCGACTACCGTGCCGGAGATCGGCGCGTAGATGCGCGTGTAGCCCAGCTCGGCCTGGTCGACCCGCAGCGTGGCCTGGGCCTGGCTGATCTGGGCCTTGAACATGTTGATGCGTGCCTGGGTGGCGTCCAGTTCGGCCTGGGCAGTCTGCACGTCTTCATCGCGGGTGGCGCCACCTGCGGCCAGACGTTGCTGGCGCTGGAATTTCTGCTGCGCCAGGCGGTTTTGCGCGTGCTGCTCCTGCAGTTGGGCTTGCAGATTGGCGATGGAGTAGCGAGTGGCGTCGAGCTTGGCTTGTTGGGTGGCGGGATCGATCTCGACCAGCAGGTCGCCTTCCTTGACCTGGGCGCCGGCTTCGACGTGAATCCGGCGGATCTGCCCCGACGCCTGGGCGCCGACATCGACGTAGCGCCGCGGCTGCAGGGTGCCGAGGGCGGTCACGCTGCTTTCGATATCGCCCCGGTGTACTTGCAGGGTGGCAAATTTATCCCGACCGGGCGGGATCAGTTGCCAGGCGGCGAAGGCGGCCACGGGGATCAGGCAAAGTGCTGCCAGCAGAGCGCGCCGGGTGTGTCGGGGACGGTTCATGCACGGGTTCCAGCCAGGAAAGTTCGGACCGCAACTCAATCGCCCGCAAGGGCAGAGACAGGCGCGGGAAGCTGTCAGGTAAACGAGGTATTTGCTCTGAAATTTAACTGCTTACATATGCCGTTACAGCTGGGCGAAACGCCAGTATTGGACGGCGAGGGTGAGGCAATTCAAATCTAGATGAGAATTACTATAAATTAGAAGAGCCCAAACTGCCATCACTGTGCGGCCACGGCAGCTACCTTCGTGGCTGCTGGAGTGAATCAGGTGCGGGCCTTAAATTTTTTTTCATTGTCCTCGTTTCCTATCAACACATGGCCTGTTGTTCAGCAGGTCGCCCAGGCTTTCCGCCCCACCGCCACGGGGCTTATCCAGAGGACACTGGAATGACACAGGCAATTGCATCGCCCGCGGTTCACGACCTGATCGGTATTGGTTTCGGTCCTTCGAACCTGGCGCTGGCCATCGCCCTGCAAGAGCGCGAGAAAGCCCAGGGCAAGCTCGATGTACTGTTTCTCGACAAGCAGGCCGACTACCGCTGGCACGGCAACACCCTGGTGAGCCAGAGCGAGTTGCAGATTTCCTTCCTCAAGGACCTGGTGACCCTGCGCAACCCCACCAGCCCCTATTCCTTCGTCAATTACCTCAAGGCCCACGGGCGCCTGGTGGACTTTATCAACCTGGGCACGTTCTACCCGTGCCGCATGGAGTACAACGACTATCTGCGCTGGGTCGCCGGGCAGTTCACCGAGCAGAGCCGCTATGGCGAAGAAGTGCTGGCCATCGAGCCGATCCTGCATCAGCAGCAGGTCGAGGCGCTGCGGGTGATCTCCCGGGATGCCCACGGCGAGCAACTGGTGCGCACCGCGCGCTCGGTGGTGGTCAGTGCCGGTGGCACGCCACGTATCCCCGAGGCGTTCAAGGCGCTCAAGGATGACGGGCGGGTGTTCCACCATTCCCAGTACCTGGCGCGCATGGCCCAGCAGCCCTGTGTCGAGGGCAAGCCAATGCGCATTGCGATCATCGGCGGCGGGCAGAGCGCGGCGGAGGCGTTTATCGATCTGAACGACAGCTTCCCTTCGGTGCAGGTGGATATCATCCTGCGCGGTTCGGCCCTCAAGCCTGCCGATGACAGCCCGTTCGTCAACGAAGTGTTCTCCCCGGAGTTCACCGACCTGGTGTTCCAGCAGCCCAGCAGCGAGCGCGAACGCCTGGTCAACGAGTACCACAACACCAACTATTCGGTGGTGGACCTGGACCTGATCGAGCGCATCTACGGGATTTTCTACCGGCAGAAAGTCTCGGGCATCGCCCGTCACGCCTTCCGTACCCTGACCACCGTGGAAAAAGCCAGTGCCGGGCCCTTGGGCATCGAGTTGGTGGTGCGTCACAACGCTACCGGCGAGACCGTGATCAATCACTACGATGCGGTGGTCCTGGCCACAGGTTATGAGCGGCAGATGCATCGCCAGTTGCTGGCGCCGCTCGAAGCCTACATGGGTGAGTTTGAAGTGAGCCGCGACTACCGCGTGGTCACCGACGAGCGCTGCAAGGCCGGTATCTACATGCAGGGTTTCAGCCAGGCCAGCCATGGCTTGAGCGATACCTTGCTGTCGATCCTGCCGATTCGTGCCGATGAGATTGCCGCGTCGCTGCATCAACATGATCGGCACCTGGGCCAGGGGCGTTCGGTGCGTGACGTGCTGCTGGCCACCGCGAGCTGACAGCCTGGAGGGTCGTTCCCGTGCCCGCGGGAGCGACCCTTGCCTGAACCCTTGCTGAAGAACCCGCCGATTCGCCGCACTGTCACTTTGCTCGCGCAGACTGCGGGCGTAAGCTGCGCCGGTTTTCAACCATAGCGCAGACTTTCGTGAACAGACTTTCGAGTGACAGTTGTCGACCAGGCTTGGCCAGCTGACGCGCATCTTCGTGCCGTTGCCTCGCCGTTAAAGCGAGAAGCGGTATTTCGGTGGCGAACCTCCCTGGTTCCTGCCTTATCCCCCTTTTTTCGACGCTGATTCTGCGGGCAATCAAAGGGAGATTCATCATGCAAGCCCTCAACAACATCAATCTGGATTCCCTGATCGACACCGTGGTCAGTCTTAGTGCCGCCTTTATTCTGGGCGGGCTGATCGGCTTTGAGCGCCAGTTCCGCCAGCGCACGGCGGGGCTGCGCACCAACGTACTGGTGGCGGTGGGGGCGGCGATCTTTGTCGACATGGCCAACCGCCTGGCCGGGGCCGAAGGCGCCGTGCGAGTGGTGGCGTATGTGGTGTCGGGTATTGGCTTTCTCGGCGCCGGGGTGATCATGCGCGAGGAGGGCAACGTGCGCGGGCTCAATACCGCAGCCACGCTGTGGACGTCCGCCGCCGTGGGCGCCTGCGCCGGTGCAGACCTGATCCTCGAGGCGTTCCTGGGCACGATGTTTGTGCTGGCGGCCAACACGCTGCTGCGCCCGATCGTCAATAACATCAACCGCCAGCCGCTGGATGTGGTGTCTGCCGAGGTCACCAACATCCTCTACGTGATCGCCCGGCGTACCCAGCAGCAAGCGGTGATGGCGTTGCTGGAGTCGGAACTGGCGCGCTGTAACTACCCAGCCAGTGATGTCGACGTAAGGCCCTTTGGCAGTGACGAGGTCGAGATTGAGGCCACCCTGGCGGCCAACTCGGTGGATGGCGACGAACTGGATGCCCTGGTCACACGGATCTCACAGTCGACCCTGGTGGTGCAAGCGTTCTGGAGCCCCAGCACCACGGACTGACGGCAAAGGCTTACAGCGCCTGCAGGGGCTGTGGCGAGTGGGCTTGTTGTGGAGAGCCGGCTTGTTGTGGCGAGCGGGCTTGCCCCGCGCTGGGCTGCGCAGCAGCCCCAAAACCAGCCACCTCGGTGTCCCTGAAAAAATGGGTGGACCTTATTGGGGCTGCTGCGCAGCCCAGCGCGGGGCAAGCCCGCTCGCCACAACAAGCCCGCCTTCCACAACAAGCCCGCCTTCCACAATAAGCCTGCTCTCCACAACAAGCCCGCTCCCCACAACTCGGCGGTTGTCCCAAACTGATCGGAACTAGTCAAAACCGGTTTCTCATACACCTTGAAAGGGATGCTCCTTAGAGGGGGGAGGCGGCTTTTTGCGTATATTTGACTACGCTCTAGTGAGGATTAGTCCTACGTAATGGTCGGATTTTCCCTTCGGTTAAGGCATCGTCGCGTTGTTAATGTTGCGCCGTTGCACCTAGCCAGGTTCCGTTGAAACGTTCTGTGTAGACAGTGCCGCTGGTCGGAACTGGTACTTTTCACAGGTACAGGGGTTTCGTGTGATGTGTAAGGGTATTGGCGCCGCAAGAATGGCAAGGCGCCAGTAATGCAACTAATCGGTGGTGTCTTCCCAGGGAGTCGCATGAGCAAAGCATTAATCGTGGATGATCATCCGTTCATTCGTGCAACCGTCAAGTACCTGTTGCGCCAGGAAGGCTTTGACAAGATTTTCGAGGCTGGCAACGGCGCTGATGCCTTACAGATTGCCAGGGAGGAGCGGCCTGACCTGCTCATTCTGGATTTGGCGATGCCCAAGTTGGGCGGGCTGGAGGTGATAAGCCGGGTCAAGACCTTGGGCCTGCCCTGCAAGATTCTGGTACTGACCTCGTATCTGGCGGTTTTTTTCTCGGCTCGTTGCATGCGCGCCGGGGCGATGGGATTTGTCGCGAAAACCGGTGAATTGGATGAGTTGCAGAAGGCCATCAAGGCGGTCATGTCCAACTACAGCTGTTTCCCCAGCCTGCCGACCAGCTCCGTGCGCAAGGACGACTTGCAGACCACGGAACTGCAACTGGTCGAAGCGCTTTCTGACCGGGAGCTAACGGTATTGCAAAAATTGGCGTTGGGCCTGGGCAACAAGGAGATCGCCCAGGACATGCTGTTGAGCCACAAGACCATCAGCACTTACAAAACACGGTTGAAGGAGAAGTTGCGCATGTCTTCGGTGGTTCATCTGTCCAAGTTCGCTCAGCGTAACCACCTGATCTGACATGTCGACGTCTCTTGGCAAGTGGCTCGCGGTACTCTGGCTGGCGAGCCTGTCACTCATTATCAACGTGGCGCTGGGCGCGCCACAGCAACTGCACCTGTTGGGGCACTCGAGTTTCGACGTCCCGCAGGTGCACCTCAAAGAGACGGACTGGCGTTGGCTGCGCGAGCGCCGCACGCTGGTCATGGGGGTGTCCGCCCCGGACTATGCGCCTTTCGATCTGACGAACAACAACGACGAACTGGAGGGCATCACCGCCGATTACGCGGCATTGATCGCGCAGATGTTGAACGTGACCATCCAGGTCCAGCGCTACGAGCATCGGGACGACGTCATCGCGGCTCTCAAGCGTGGTGAGGTGGACTTCCTGGGCACAGCCAATGGCTACGAGGCGGCGGATCGGCAATTGAAGCTTTCGCGCTCGTACGCTAACGACCAGCCGACCCTGGTGACGCGTGTCGGTGACAGCCAGGCCCTGGGCGCCGAGCTTGAGGGCAAGCGCCTGGCCATGCTCTATCACTACATGCAGCCCGAGGTAGTGGCCGCCTATTACGCCAACGCCTCCTTGCAGCTTTACCCCTCGACCTTCGAGGCCATTGGTGCCGTCGCCTTCGGCCAGGCGGACGTTTATCTGGGCGATGCCATCAGCACCAATTATCTGATCAACAAAAACCATCTCAATAACGTGCGCATGGCTGATTTTTCCAGCCTGGAGGTCAACCCCTTCGCGTTCGCGGTCGACGGCGACAATCTGCGTCTGCTGCGCATCGTCAATGCGGCGCTGGAGATGATTCCGGTCAGTGAGCAGATGGAAATCCTGCGGCGCTGGAGCGCGGGCAACCTGGGGGTGGTTGGCCGCGAGCGCCTGCGTCTGAGCGCCAGTGAGCAGCGTTGGCTGGACAAGCACCCACGGGTCAAGGTGACGGCGCTCGACAAGTTCCAGCCGTTGTCTTTTTTCAATGAGCACGGGCAACTGCAAGGCTTGAGCGCCGAAGTGCTGGCCCAGATCAGCTTGCGCACCGGCCTGAAGTTCGATGTGGTGCGTGGTGAGTCACTGCCCCGTCAAGTCAGCCAAGTCAGCGAGGGCAGCGCGGACATGATCGCGTTCATCACCCCGAGCATGGCCCGTGAGGACCTGATCCGCTTTACTCGCCCGTACCTGAACAACCCGTTTGTGCTGATCTCGCGCGACGATGGCAGCCGTCCGATCACCATCGAGGACATGGCGGGCAAGCGCCTGGCGGTCATCCGCGGCAGCGTCCAGCGCGAGATCATCAGCCGCGAATATCCCGATATCCACTTGGTGGACGCCGAGGATTCCGCGCAGGCCATGGCGTTGGTCGTCAGTGGCACGGCGGACGCGACGGTCAACGCGCTGATCATTGCGCGCTACATCATCGCCCAGCACTACCGTGATCGCCTGCGCATCACCAGCACGGTCGGCTCGCAGCCCGCGCGAGTGGCCTTTGGTGTGGGGCGCGGCCAGTTGGAGTTGTACTCGATCCTGGACAAGGCGCTCTTGAGTATCACGCCCCAGGAGATGGATGAGCTGACCAATCATTGGCGTAGCGAAGTGGTGATTGATGACAGTTACTGGCTACGTCACCGCAACACGATTATCCAGGGGTTCGCAGTGGCCGCGCTGCTGTTGACGATCACCCTGGGTTGGGCGATTTACCTGCGCAGCCTGATTCGTAAGCGCGGCCAGGCCGAGCGCGCGCTGAGCGACCAGATGCGTTTTATGAGCGTGCTGATCGACGGCACGCCGCACCCGATTTATGTGCGTGACCGCCTGGGCCGGTTGATGGCATGCAACAGTGCCTACCTCAATGTGTTCGGCTTCCGGCTCGAAGATGTGATCGGCAAGACCGTGGTCGAGACTGACACCGGCAACCACCCCCAGGCCCAGTCCTACCACGAAGACTACTTGCGCCTGATGGAGCGCGGAGAGCCGCAGATCCACGACCGTGTGCTCAAGGTGCCGGGCGGGGCGACCCTGACCATTTATCACTGGATGCTGCCTTACCGCGACGGTGACGAAAAGGTCGTGGGCATGATTGCCGGCTGGGTGGACGTCAGTGAGCGCCAGCGTTTGCTGGGGCAACTGCAGGAGGCCAAGGAGGGGGCAGACGCCGCCAATCGGGCCAAGACCACGTTCTTGGCGACCATGAGCCACGAGATCCGCACGCCGATGAATGCGGTGATCGGCATGATCGAGTTGGCGCTGAAAAACGCCGAGCAGGGCCGTATCGACCACGATGCCCTGGCGGTGGCCTCTGATGCTTCGCGGGGCATGCTGGAGTTGATCGGCGACATTCTCGACATTGCCCGGATCGAGTCCGGCCACTTGTCCCTGACCCTGGAACCGTCGAACCCGCGCGAACTGCTGGCCTCGGTGGCCCGCATCTTCGAAGGGCTGGCACGGACCAAGGGCCTGATGCTCAAGGTTGATTTGGACCCGCTGGTGGACCGTTACGTGATGATCGACCCGTTGCGCTTCAAGCAGGTGGTCTCCAATTTGTTGAGCAATGCCATCAAGTTTACTGCCAAGGGCCATGTGCATTTGTGCGCCAGAGGCTCGCCGGCAGTCGCCAATGGCTACGTGAGCCTGCGGCTGGTGGTGGAAGACAGCGGGGTGGGTATCAGCGTCGAGGACCAGGCGCGGCTGTTCAATCCGTTTGTCCAGGGGCGCAACACCGACCAGTCGGCGCGCAGTGGCTCCGGCCTGGGCCTGGTGATTAGCCGCAGCCTGTGTGAAATGATGGGCGGCCAACTGAAATTGAGCAGCCGGCTGGGGCAGGGGACCCGCGTAGAGGTCACGCTGTCCCTGGCGGTGGCGTCCAGCACCAGCGCCGAGCATGAGTCGGTTGCACTGGACGCGTCGCCAGCTCACATGTTGAACATCCTGGTGGTGGATGATTACCCCGCCAACCGCCAATTGCTGACCCGGCAACTGAGCTTCCTGGGGCACCGCATCACCACCGCCAACGATGGTGTGCAAGGCCTGGAGCGCTGGCAGGCCGAGCGTTTCGACGGGGTGATCACGGACTGCAATATGCCGCTGAAAAATGGCTATGACCTGGCGCGGGAAATCCGTGCCGATGAGCGTGCCCGGGGATTGGCGCCTTGCCTGTTGCTGGGGTTTACCGCCAACGCCCAGCCCGAAGAAACCGAGCGTTGCCTGGCGGCAGGGATGGATGGTTGCCTGTTCAAGCCCACGGGGCTGGAGGACCTGCATGCCGCGCTTGCGTCACGTACCGCCAAGCCGTCGGTCCAGGCCGAAGTGCAGGCTGACGTCATGCCGGATATGGACTTGAGTCGGTTGCTGGCGTTGACCGGCTCCGACGTGGACGCCATCAAGGAGTTGCTGGCCCCCCTGCTCGAAAGCCTTGCCGCCGACCGTACGCTACTGCAGGCGTTGGCCAATAAACACGACTATGCCCAGTTGCATGACCTGGCTCATCGCACCAAGGGCGGCGCGCGCCTGGTCTCGGCCCAGGTATTGGTCAGCCACTGTGAGGCGCTGGAAGCCGCCTGTGAACAGCGCGACCCTCAGGCATTGGCCGCTGCGGTGGCGGGCGTGCAGCAAGCCATTGACCAGTTGCATCAGGCCCTGACGGACTACTGCGATCATGCTCAAAGGTAGGATTTGGGAGAAATCCTACGCTCTGGGGGAACTCCGCTGATTTTGTAGACCATTTATGTCTGGAACAGTAGCGCGCTCCTTCCGGCCACGAGCGCGACCTGCTCAGGGACTTGCCATGCCCACCAAAGCACTGACCATCCTGATCGCTGATGAACAGCACCTGCAACGGCTGCACATCGAAAAAATGCTTAACCAGTTGGGCTATTACCGGATCGTCCCGGTGCAGACTGTCGAGGAAGTACTGATCCTCACCGACATCCCGGCCGAGCCCTTCGATGTGCTGGTCATCCATGCGGGCCTGGCCGCCAGCGCCGGCGGGGAGTGGGTGCTGCGCCAGCAACATCCGCAGGTGCGCCATGTGCTGGTCTATGCCGACCAGGACCTGGAGCCAGCGGTCTCTCTTGCGCCCCTGGTCCTGATGCGTTTGCCAGGCGCGCTCGACAGTGTCGCCTTGGAACACTTCATGGGCATCATCGACCCGCCGTCACCGGTCAGCGGCTTGCGGGTCTTGCCATGGCTGCGGGAACTGGCGCGCAGCCCGGTGGTTTAGCTCAGTCCCATTGCGGCGCAATGCCCTTGGGGCTGGTCAGGCGATGGCCACGCTCAAGGCCGTTGATCTGCGCCATGTCGGCTTCGCTCAAGGTCAGTTGCACGGCCTTGAGGTTGCTCTGCAGGTTGGCGCGTTGGGTCGAGGACGGAATCACCGCATACCCCGATTGCATGGCCCAGGCCAGGGTGACCTGTGCGGGCGTGGCCTGGTTGCGCTGGGCAATCGCCTGGATCAGCGGGTCTTTGAGCACTTCGCCGTAGGCCAGGGTCATGTACGACGTAATCTGGATACCGTGGCGCGTGGCGAAATCCACCACGGTGCGGTTTTGCAAGTACGGGTGCAGTTCGATCTGGTTGGTGGCGATGTTCTCGGCACCGACGGCGGCGATGGCTTCTTTCATCAGCGCCACGGTGAAGTTGGAAACACCGATCTGCCGGGTCAGGCCCAGGCGCTTGGCTTCCAGCAACTGCCCCATGAACTCGGCGACGGGCACCTGGTTTTGCGGTGATGGCCAATGGATCAGGGTCAGGTCCAGATAGTCGGTCTTGAGCTTGCGCAGGCTTTCCTTGAGGCTGGGTATCAACTGGCCTTCGGCAAAATTGGCGATCCAGATCTTGCTGGTAATGAACAATTCATCGCGGGGGATACCCTTGTCGGCGATCGCTTGGCCGACATCGGCCTCGTTCTCATAGATCTGTGCGGTATCGATGGCCCGGTAGCCCAAGTCCAGGCCGGTACTGACCGAATCGATGACCACCTGGCCTTGCAGGCGGAAAGTGCCAAGACCGAATGCGGGAATAGACATGAATGACTCCTGTTGTGGCATGAACAATGGCGTTGAGTATCAGCCGCACGCGCCAGCGCAAACACCCACGATTGTTCAAATCACTCTTGACCAGAAGTCATGAGTCCCATTGTGGTGATAAGGCGAGCTTGCAGGGGACAGAGGGCTACCCACCACTGGCCTTTCTTGTGGCGAGCGGGCTTGCCCCGCGCTGGGCGGCAAAGCCGCCCCAACAGCCTCACCACGTTCTACCAGATACACCGAGGTGGTTGGTTTTGGGGCTGCTGCGCAGCCCTGCGGGGGACAAACCCCCTCGCCACAACCGTAGGTTTCTACAGATTTTTGAGTTGGCGGGCCAGGTCCAGTACCACTTTGCCGCTGCCGACATTGGGCACCAAGTGGCTAAACGGGATATCGATCATGCGGTTTTCCCGCACGGCCCGCAGGCGCGACAGCACCGGGTCGCGGGTCAGCAGCTGGCGTTTACGGCTGGCCGGGGACCATACGGCATCGGCCAGCAGAATCACGTCCGGGTCGCTCATCAATAACGTCTCACTGCTGACCGTGACCCGGTATTGATTGATTCCGGCCAACAGGTTGCGAGCCCCGGCCGCGGCCAGCAGGGCGCTGACGAAACCTTGCCGGCCCTCGCTGTCCAGGCCGTTGACTTCACTGTCGAGATAAAACACCGACAAGGGTTTTGCCGGCTTGGCCAGTGCCTGGGCGCTGGCCAGGTCAGCGTCCAGGGCCTCGATCAGGTCGCGGGCCCGCTGCGGTTTGTGCAGCAGGTTGCCCAGGGTCAGCAGGTCGGTGCGAATGTGGCCGAAGTAATCCAGGGAGCGCCCGGCACACGCCGACTCCAGCAGATACGAGCCCACGCCATTACCGGCCAGCCCGGTACGCGAGGTGATGCCGTTGCCAAAGGCCGTGGCAAAACCGCCCACCACCAGGTCCGGCCGTTGCCCATATAACACCTCGCTGGCCGGATAGCGCGGGGCAATCACCGGCACACCGAAGTACCTGCCCTGTTTATGCGCGGCACCGTTGTCATCCAGGTACGCCACGCCTACCAGCGCCGGGCCGGCGCCCAGGGCCAGCAGCATATCGGCGGCGTGCTGGTTCAGGGCGACGATGCGCGACGGCGGCGCATGGGGCAGTTGCCAATCCTGCTGGCAATTGCGATAGCCGTCCGCCAGGGCCGGCGCACTGCACAACAGGGCGATGGCCAACCCTCCCAGGCGCTTCATGGGCGCTCCCGGATCAACAGCTCTTCGACCACTTCACCGCCCACCAGGTGCATGTCCACCAGGCGCACGGCGTCGGCCTTGCTGTGTATCCCATACCAGCAGCGCTCCGGGTATACCGTGAGCACCGGCCCCAGGTTGCACGGGAACTGGCAATGGGTCCGCGTGAGCAGTACACCACCGGGCACTTCGATGCGCTGGTGTTCCAAGAGGCGCCGACGCAGGGTTTTCCATAGTTGCAACGCGCCCCGCTGGGTGCAGCGCGGGCCGGTGCACAGCAGCACATGGCGGGCATGCTCGGGGATGCGGGACCAGTCGGGGTGGGTGTCCACCCCGTCGATTTGGGTGATCTCAGTCATCAGAAGCGATACGTGTAACGCACCTCAGAGGTGAATGGCCGGCCCAGGTTGTCGACATTGCTGGAGCGGCTGGTGACGTAGTCGCGGTCGAACAGGTTTTCTACCAGCAGGCTCACGCGGTGCTGGTGGGCGTTGTCGAGGTAGCGATAGGCGTCGGCGTCCACCACCGAATAGTGGCCGTATTCGACTCTTTTCGAGCTGGTCACATCGTGGATATAGCGGATGGCCGCGCCGGCGCCCCACAGGCGATTCTGCGATTCGAACCCCACCCGCGAGCGGGCGAAGAAGCTCGGCACATCGTTGATGGTGACCCCGGTGCGCGACTCGGTCAGGTTGCGGGTCATGTCCGCCTGCAGGCTCCACTGATCGTTGAGCGCCAACTTGGCATCGGCTTCGAAGCCGCGCACCTGGATCTGGCCCTGGCCGTTGACCCACTGGATGTCGTCGAGGGTGATCAGGTCGGTGATCTTGCGCTTGAACAGGGTCACGCTGGCGCTGAACTCGCGGTCGGCCAGCAGGCCCTTGTAGTCCAGGCCCAGCTCGGCGTTGCGGCTTTTCTCCGGCTTGAGGTTGCGGTTGCCGATCTCGTCGCCGGGTTCGTTGACGAACAGTTGCTCGGCATTCGGCAGCTTGTAGGCCGTACCGTACTGGCCGCGCAGGGCCCAGTTGGCGTTGAGGTCGTAGAGCGAGGTGAGCATGCCGACCGTGGCGCTGTCGCCGCCGCTCATGGTTTCGTGGCGCACGCCGAGGCTCGGATGCCAGTCGGGCAGGGCGTCGATCTGCGGGCGCAACTGGGTGTAAACGGCGTGGGCTTCGGCCTTGTTGTTGTCGATGACCAGCACATCGTCCTGGCCCTTGAACCACTGGTTGTCGGTACCGAATACCAGCACATGGCCGCCCGCAAGCTCGGCCTTGCCCTCGGCCTGCACGCCCCAGTCGGTAAAACCCCAGTAGTCATCGTGATTGCGCACCACGGTGCCGCCGTCGGCGGTGTTGTTGACCCGTGAGTAGCGGGTATCCCAGTCGTTATATGGCCCTTGACGAAGTAGCTCAGCCGCTCGTTGATGCTCTGTTCGAAAGTCGCCGTGGCAATCTGCTGCACGCGGTCGTTGGTGGTCTTGCGGTTGTTGGTGGCGCCGGCGAAGTCCAGGTTGGCGTCGGTGTACTGGTAAAACAGCTCCAGGCGCGAGTCATCGCCAAAAGACTGGATGGCCTTGGCGCCGAGTGTGGTGACTTCGTAGGAACGTTTCTTGTCGGTGACGTTGCTCATGTCGCGGTTACGAAAGGGCTGGTAGCCCTCGGACACGTTATGGCTGACATAGGCCAGCAAACCCAGGTCGCCCAGGCCATTGCTGAAAATCCGCTCGGCCCGGGCATCGCCGGTGGTGCCGCCAAAGGTATCGACGCCCAGGTTGGTTTCGCCGGATACGTCGCGCGTCTGCGGGCTGCGGGTGACGATGTTGATCACCCCCGCCACGGCCTGGGTGCCGAACAACAGGCTCTGGCCGCCCTTGAGCACTTCGATGCGTTCCACGGCGTTGGCCGGCAAGGTATCCAGGTACAGGCCACCGTACAGGCGGTTGTTCAGGCGTACGCCGTCGAGCAGGATCAGGGTGTCGTCATTGCGCCCGCCCAACAGGGAATAGGTGCCGTAGTCGAACGGGCCGTTTTTCGGGGCCACGTAGAAACCGGGGATGAACATCTGCATCGCCCGCGTGATATCTGCGCTGGGGCCGGCGCGTTCGATCTGTTCGCGGGTGACAATTTCGACCTTGCTGCCGTACTGGGCCATGTCGGCCACGGTGGTGGACTCCACCGACGGCGCGGAAACAGTCTGTGCCTTGAGTTCCAGGGCACTATTGTCAGCGAGTAGCAGGGGACTGAACAGACAACCCAACAGCAAGGTTGGGCCAGAAGTGACGCCGCGTTGAAAAATCATAGTCTTCTCGAAAAGTATCTTCGCAGAAGCACGCAGGAGAAGGTATCGAGCACACGCCAATACCGGCCCATGCCCGCCCACCGCAGGATTTTGCCAAACAGAAATTCCAGGCCGGTCTCCGGGCTCACGCGTATCGAACCCTTCACCTTCCCATGGCGTTCTGGCCACAGTGGTGTGTCGAAGGGGTCACGCGTATACCGTTGCGGGGGCAGCACCGGACTTGCTCGATCGAGCGTACCGGTTTCCCGTTTCACCCCATGCACGGCGGCATGAGGCACCTGAAACAGGCCGGCATCTGAACATTCCCGCGACCGTTGGTCAACTTATCCAGTGGTCGAACCGGTGGGTCTGGATCGTTGTAATATGTTTGCTTCGCTTGATCACCAGAGCCGCACGTCCATGCAGAGCACCCGATTGACGCTGATTTGCCATGGTGCGACCCGCGCGCAAAAGCTTGGGCATTTCGCCCTTGATGAAGCCCTGGAAACGCCGCCGTCGCCCTTGAGGCTGGCCGCACGTTTCAAAAAAGCGCCACGCCTGTTATGCGGGCCTGAGACCAGGGCCCGGCAAACGGCGACGCTGTTCGGTCAGCACGCCACGATTGATGACGGGTTGCGCGATATGGACGTGGGCCATTGGCGCGGTCGGGATATCAATGACATCGACCGCGACGAACTGACGACCTGGCTCACCGACAGCACCAGCGCGCCTCACCGTGGTGAGTCAGTGACGCAGTTGTGCGAGCGCGTCAGCCAGTGGCTGCAACGCGTCGCAGAGCAGCCCGGCCATGTGCTGGCGGTGACGCATCCGGCGGTGGTTCGTGCTGCGTTGCTTCATGTCATGCAGGCACCCATCGCTATGTTTTACCTGATTGATGTGGAGCCGCTGTCTTCTACCGAGCTGCGTTTCAACAACGTCTGGCGTCTGCGCCTGGAAACGCACGAGACCTGAGTGGCGCGAACATGGCAAAATCCCGGCCCCGCACTGAGAACACCTTCATGAAAAAGATCCTGATCATCGGCATTGGCGCCGGCAACCCCGACTACATCACGATGCAGGCGGTGAAGGCGCTTAACCGTACCGACGTGTTTTTTCTGATGGACAAGGGCCAGAGCAAGGACAAACTGATCGACCTGCGCCGGGAGATCTGCCAGACCTACATTGACGCCGGGCATGCCTACCGCTTTGTCGAAGCCGACTGCCCCGAGCGTGTGCGTGGCGAGATCGACTACACCACGGCTGTGCAGGATCTGAACCGCGACAAGCAACAGACCTTCGAGCGGATGATCAACGAACAAATGGCCGACGGCGAAGTGGGGGCCTTCCTGGCCTGGGGCGACCCGGCGTTGTACGACAGCACCATCCGCATCCTGCAGGCGATTCTGGCCAGTGGCAGCTGTACGTTTGAGTTCGAGGTCATCCCCGGCATCACCAGCGTCCAGGCCCTGGCGGCCCAGCATAAAGTGCCGCTGAACCGCATCGGCCGTTCCATCGAGATCACCACCGGGCGCCGGCTTGCGGCGGGGCAGGTCGGTGATGCCGATACGCTGGTGGTGATGCTGGACGCCGAGGACTCCTACCGGAGCGTCGCGGATCAGCAGATGGACATCTACTGGGGCGCGTACCTGGGCACCCCGGATGAAATCCTGATCAGCGGCAAGGTGGCCGAAGTGGCCGACGAAATCGAGCGCGTGCGCAAGGCGGCGCGCCAGGCCAATGGCTGGATCATGGATACCTACCTGCTGCGCAAGCCGTAGGGAGGAATGCAGTTAAACCTGTGGGAGCGGGCTTGCCCGCGATAGCGGTGTGTCAGTAGACATCTAACTAACTGACCCACTGCAATCGCGGGCAAGCCCGCTCCCACATTGGATTTGTGGTGCTTAGGAGGATGTCACTTGCCGCTGGTAATCTGCCTGACCAGCAACTCATGCCCCGTCACATCTTCAGCCCGGGAGATGGCCTGTATCACCAGCAACCGGTTGCCAGAACCCGCGAGAAACATCGAGTTCAAGGTCTTGCCGCCGCCCATGCTGGCGGTGCCATCAACCTGGCGCAGGCCCACGCCCTTGACCAGGAGTTTCTTCTGCGCCAGTTTCTTGTAGTCCGGCAGGCTGGTGCCTATCTCCTTGAGGAAACCTTTAACCGCGCTATCGAGAAACAGCGGTTCGTCGTCCTTCAGGTCGATGCCATCGTTGCGCAGGGTCTGGGCCACCACCACTACGCTTTTTGACGCCTTGTTGATATACATCGTGCTGTTGGCGCCCGCAGTGCCTTGGGCTTGTACGCCGGCGGGCAAGGCCTCGGCGACGTAGCCCTTGGGCAGGGTGAAGGTGAACTTGCCGTCCAGGGTCGAGACGATCTGGAATTCATCCGGCGGCAGCGGGGCCGGCTTGGCGGCCGCGAACAGCGGGCTGGCGCCCAGGCTGACGGTCAGCGCCAGGGCCAGGCGGGCTGCGGTTTTGCTGAGGCTGAGCATGAGGTCTTCCAATGGATGAACGAAATTGCGTCATATTCTGTCAGAAAATTCGCAACTTCGTTCTGATCCATCCTCAGACCTTCCCGGACTCTTCCTCAAGGCGGTCCATTTCAAACAAACGGGCCAACTCCGCACGGGACTCCTGGGCCGACTGCATCACCTTGGCCGCATCGTCATACACCGCGTGCTGGGCGGTCAGCAGTTGCAGGTCGTGGTGCTTGAAGCGGTTGATCCGCGCATCGGCCTGGGTCTCGCTCAGTCCCAGGCCGACCAGGGTGCGGCGGCTCATTTCCAGGCTGGAATAGAAGGTTTCACGCACCGGTGACGCGTCCAGGTCCACCAGGCGATGCACGTGCTGACGGTTGCGGGCACGGGCGATGATTTTCATGTGCGGGTAGAGGTTGCGCACCAGTTCGGCGGTCTTGATGTTGATTTCCGGATCATCCATCGCGATCACAAAGTACTCGGCCTGGTCGACCTTCGCGGCATGCAGGATTTCCGGGCGCTGGGGGTCACCGTAAAACACCGGCATGCCGCCGAAACTGCGGGTCAGCTCGATGGTTTCCACTGAGGTGTCGAGGGCGATAAACGAAATGTTCTGCGCCCGCAGGATCCGCGCCACGATCTGCCCCATACGGCCCATGCCCGCGATCACCACCCGTGGCGCGTCGCTCTCGATGGCGCGGTACTCTTCTGGCACTTCTACCGGTTTGGTCTTGGGTCGAAACAGCTTGGGGCACAGCAGCAACAGCAGCGGGGTGAGGGCCATCGACAGGGTGATGGTCAGCACCAACACGTCGTACAGATGCGGAGCGAACAGGCCCTGGTCGCGGCCGATCTTGAACACCACGAAGGCGAACTCACCACCGGCCGCCAGCACCACACCCAGGCGCACTGCGCTCTCGCGGTTGAGTTCGCCGACCATCTGCCCGACCGCGTACAGCAGCGGCAACTTGATAGCGATCAGCAGCAGGGTCAGCCCCAGCACCACAAAGGGCGTGCTGAACAACAGGCCGATATTGGCGCCCATGCCCACGCTGATAAAGAACAGCCCCAGCAACAGGCCTTTGAACGGCTCGATTTGCGACTCCAGCTCGTGGCGGTATTCCGAGTCGGCCAGCAGCAGGCCGGCGAGGAATGCGCCGAGGGCCATGGACACGCCCACCAACTCCATCAGCCAGGCGGTGCCGATCACCACCAGCAGCGCGGTGGCGGTGGACACTTCGCGCAGACCGGTCTTGGCGACGATGCGAAACACCGGGCGCAGCAAGTAGCGACCGCCGATGATCACCACGGCGATACTGCCCAATACCTGCAAACCGTGGTTCAGGTCCTGGGCGGCGGTGGTGGTGTGGTCACTGCCGGCCAGCAGCGGCACCATAGCGATCAGCGGGATTGCCGCGATGTCCTGGAACAGCAGGATCGCAAAGGCCAGGCGCCCGTGGGGGCTGTTCAGCTCCTTGCGTTCGGCCAGGCTTTGCAGGCCGAAGGCCGTGGAGGAAAGCGCCAGCCCCAGGCCCAGCACAATCGCGCTGTTCCATGACTGGCCAAACGCCCAGAGCGCCACTGCGCCCATCACCATGGCAGTCAACAACACTTGCGCCAGACCCACGCCAAACACCGCCTTGCGCATCACCCACAGGCGTTTGGGTGACAGTTCCAGGCCGATGATGAACAGCAACAACACCACCCCCAGTTCGGAGAACTGCGCGACGCTTTGCGGGTTGCCCACCAGGCCCAGTACCGAGGGGCCGATAATCACACCGGCGAACAGATAGCCCAGCACCGCCCCCAGTTTCAGGTGCTTGGCCAGGGGCACGGTGAGCACCGCGGCCAACAGGAACACCACGGCCGCTTGTAACAGGTTGCCTTCATGGGGCATCGCTTACTCCAGGATCTTTGAGGCGAATCGACAGGGCGCTATTAGAACGCGGTTTGGCGTTTTTGAATCTGAATTTTTACTAAAACCTTGGCCACGCGAGTGGCTCTGTCATCAGTAGATTGCTGTCTATCGCCATCCATGCAGGGCGGGTTCTTGCTACTATCGCCCTCCGTCGTCACCAGGAGCCAGCGCCTCATGCAACACCAGTGGGATGAAATGCACCGCACCCGCAAGCCTTCGTTCGTGCTGTGCGGCGAGCCCCAGGGGCAGGTGCTCAATCTCTATGTCCATGGCTATTCTGCGTTTTTCAACCAGCAACAGTTGGCCAGTTTCCAGGCGCAACTGGCGGGGATCGAGGGCTCGACCAACCTGATGCTGTTCTGGCCCGCCGGGCATTTCCTGGAAAACCTGTTCGCGCCCTTCAAGGACATCATTACCTCGATGCTCGGCGGCGGCACCCTGGGTGCGGCCACCGTGGGCCTGGGCAAGGCGGTGGGCTATTTTCTCGATCACTACAAAAGTGTTGAGGCACGGGTGGACGAAGTGGCCAGGACGCTGTTGGAGGAACTGGCCAACTACCTGCACGCCGAGTCGATCGACGTGCGCCAGATCAACCTGATCGGCCATTCCCTGGGCGCTCGCCTGCTGGTCAAGAGCCTGCTGGCCAACCCGGAGCTGGCCCGGGAGCTGCCGCTCAATCACCTGTTGTTGATGGGCGGCGCGATTTGCACGTCCAGCCCCTGGGAACAGGTATCGGCGCCGCTCAAGGGGCGGGTGATCAACTGCCATTCCAGCAAGGACTGGGCCCTGGCGCTCAAACCGGATGCCGAGCGCTGCATTGGCCGATACGCCATCCCCCTGACGCCATCCCTCAAGGGCAAAGTGACCAATGTGCATCTGGTCACCTTCGACCACGCTGCCTACTGGCCGCAGTTGAAAACCGTGGTGCAGTACACCGACTTGCTGCACGAACGCCGCGGCATGATCCGTGCGGACCAGCGCAGTGCCGAGGTGCGTTTTGCCGAGGAAGACGTGGACCTGTTGCCGGTGCTGCGTCAGGCACGGGCGCCAGAGCTGCAGTTTCTCGCCGAGCTGATGGCCGCCAAGCGCAGCGCGACCATCGATGCCCAGGTGCGCGACCCATTGCAACTGGCCATCGAGTTGCAGCGCATGGGCGGTGACAGCTTTATGAACCTGGCCCGTGGGCATGGGGTGAGTTATCGCCAATTGGCCCAGGACGTGGCCCTGCGCGTTGGGCTCAAGTTTGACCAGCCCCTCGACAGTGTGGCCCTGGTGAGCCTGGAAGAGCGGGTCGCCGAGACCCTGATCGAGCAGTACAAGGACAAACTCAGCCTGGCCGACCGCGCGGTGTTCGAGGCCGAACTCCGGGCGGCGGCGCAAAAGGAGCAGGGCTTTTTCAACCGATTCGATGTCGGCCGTTCGGCCACCACTGCCCTGAGCGGTACGGCGCTGGCCGGGCTGACCGGGTTTATCCTGCGCCGAGGTGCGGCCACGGCGATTCCGGTGGTGGGGCAGGCGCTGGCGGCGGCTATGCTGCTGGTGAGCGGGGTGCGGGCGTTTTCCGGGCCGGCGTATTCCATCACCACCCTGGCGGTGTTGGTGCTGGGGGTGATTCGCCAGCGTATGGAACGTGAGGCGCTGAATCAGGAAATGGATCTGGTAGCGCAGGTAGTCGAGGCGCTTGATCTCCGTGGCGAGGGGGCTTGTCCCCCGCTGGGCTGCGCAGCAGCCCCAGTAAGCCTCACCTAGATACCGGGATAGCAGGTTTTGGGGCTGCTGCGCAGCCCAGCGGGGGACAAGCCCCCTCGCCACCGGTAACACCGATACCCATATATTTGTCTGGTACCCAACGTGAAATTCAGTCTGCCGAAAATTGCCACTGCCCCGTTCTGCCCCCCGGAAGTGGCGGGCACCATCCCCGTTGATCCGCGCGCGTCGTTTTTCAAACGGGTGCTGCAGTTTGCCGGCCCTGGCCTGCTGATCTCCATCGGCTACATGGACCCCGGCAACTGGGCCACGGCCATCGAGGCCGGCTCGCGCTACGGCTACAACCTGCTGTTCGTGGTTTTGCTCGCGAGCCTGGCGGGGATGGCGGTGCAGTGCCTGTGTTCGCGGCTGGGCATCGCCACTGGCAAGGACCTGGCGCAATTGTGCCGAGAACGCTACAGCCAGCGTTCAGCGCGCACGCAATGGGTGCTGGCGGAAATCTCGATCATCGCCACCGACCTGGCCGAGGTCCTTGGCTGCGCCCTGGCGTTTCACCTGCTGCTGGGGGTTTCGCTGACGACCGGCATTGTCATCACGGCCTTTGACACGCTGCTGATCCTGGCCCTGCAAAACCGTGGCTTCCGGCGCCTGGAGGCGATCATGCTGGCGCTGGTGGCGACCATCGGCGTGTGTTTTTTCGTCGAACTGGTGTTGATCAAGCCTTATTGGCCGGACGTCATGCGCGGTTTCACACCGTCCCTCTCGGCGATCAGTGACGCCGCGCCGCTGTACCTGGCCATCGGTATCCTCGGGGCCACGGTGATGCCCCATAACCTGTACCTGCACACGTCCATCGTGCAAACCCGCCTGTTCGGCAAGGACCTGGCCAGCCGCCAGGACGCGGTCAAGCTGGCGCGCATCGATACCATCGGCTCCCTGGCCCTGGCCCTGCTGGTCAACTCGGCGATCCTGGTGCTGGCGGCTGCGGCGTTCCACCAGACCGGCCATACCGAGGTGGTAGAAATCCAGGACGCCTACCACCTGCTGGACCCGCTGGTGGGCGGTGCCTTTGCCAGTATCCTGTTCGGCATTGCCTTGCTGGCGTCCGGGCAAAGCTCGACCTTCACGGGCACCATCGCCGGCCAGGTGATCATGGAGGGCTACCTCAACCTGCGGATTCCCTGCTGGCAACGCCGCCTGATCACCCGTGGCCTGGCGCTGATCCCGGCGTTCCTCGGGGTGTGGTTGATGGGCGACGATGCCATCGGCAAATTGCTGGTCCTCAGCCAGGTGGTCCTCAGCCTGCAGTTGCCCTTTGCCTTGTACCCGCTGATCCGCATGACCGGCGACCGCCAACTGATGGGGCCGTTCGTCAATCGCCTGCCCACCCGGATCCTGGCCTGGAGCCTGTTCAGCGTGATCAGTGGCGCCAACGCCTGGTTGATCGGCCAGTGGCTGTTCTGATTCAGCGGTCCCAGTAGGGCACGCTGCCGAAGCGTTCGACAAAAAAGTCGATGACCGTGCGGACCTTCACCGACAACCGCCGGCTGCCGGGCCACAGGGCGGCAATCTGCTGCGGCTCCAGGGTGGTTGCCACTTCGTAGTCGGTCAGTACCGCCTGCAAGCGCCCGGCGCGCAGGCTGTCGCCGATCAGCCAGGAAGGAAACACCACGAACCCCAGGCCTTGTTCGGCAGCGCGGGCCAGGGTGTCGGCGTGGTTGCCGGTGATCGGGCCCTTGACCGTGTAGGGCGTCCAGTCGCCCTGTTCGCGGCGAAAGTACCAACGCTGCTGGCCGTTCACGCCCTTGTACGCCAGGCATTGGTGATTGATCAGCTCATCGGGATGGCGCGGCGTGCCGCAGCGCGCCAGGTACTCGGGGCTGGCGGCGATGCGGTAGCGCTGGGGCGCAAAAATGCGCGCCTGCATCCCGGAGTCGTTGAGCACGCCGATTCGGAACAACAGGTCGGCGCCTTCCTGCAAGGGGTCGACGTAGGTGTCGGTCTGCTGGATATCCAGTTGCAGCTTGGGGTATCGCTGGCACAACTCGGCCAGCCAGGGCGACAGGTGCCGTTGGCCGAAGACCATGGGCGCATTGATCCGCACCAGGCCGCTGGGCTCGCTTTCCTGTTCTTGCAGGGCCTGGCCGGCCTCTTCCAGCTGTTGCAGCATCAGGCGCGCATGATGCCCAAGCAAGCGCCCGGCTTCCGTGGGGCTGACCGCACGGGTATGCCGATAGAGCAATTGCTGGCTCAGGGCCTGTTCCATCAACTGGATCTGCCGGGAAATGGAGGAGGGCGCCAGGCCTTCGCGGCGTGCGACTTCGGAGAAGCTGCCGTGGTCCAGCACCGCTACAAACAGGCGCAGCGCCTTGAAACTCAACTCGTTGAAGCCCAGCATGGCCACTCCGTTCTGTGCGTGTTGCGCAAAGGTGTTGTCTGCATGCTCCCATTTATCGCACAGCAGGGCCACCGGATAATGCGCGCCATTGTTCTTCTCTGACGTGTAGGTGGTGTATGCAAACTTCTTCTCTCGAGGCCGCGACCCAGACGCCGGCCCGCCCCAAGCACCGGCTGGGCCTGCTGCTGTTGCCGCTGGTGATCCTGGCGGGCATGGGCCTGTCGGTGGAAGCTGGCCTGTTGGGCCCGTTGGGCGCCCAGGTGGGGCACCTATGGGCGACCTTGAGCATCTTCGGGGTGGGCACGGCAATCCTGCTGCTGCTCCTGCTGTTCAGCGGCCCGCAAAAAGGCCCGGCCCTCAATGAACTGCCGCGCTGGCAACTGATCGGTGGCTTTCTGGGGCCGATGTATGTGGTGGTGCTGACCCTGGCCACGCCCCATATCGGGATTGCCATGACCATGATTGCGATCCTCTCCGGCCAGGTCGGCAAGAGCGTGCTGATCGACCACTTCGGCTGGTTTGGCACCGCCCGCAAGCGGGTCAATGGCGAACGCTGGATTGCGCTGCTGTTGATTGTGGTGGCGCTTGTTTTGATTGCACGGGGTTAAGGTAATGAATCTGATTCTATTGTTGGTGCTGGTGGTTGCCGCAGGCGCGGTGTTGAGTGTGCAAGCTGCGATCAATGGGCGCCTGGGGCAAACCGTCGGCGTGCTGCGCAGCAGCCTGGTGACGTTCTCGGTGGGCACGCTGGTGACCGGCCTGTTGATTCTGTTCTTCGAACCGGCCCAGGCGGTGAGCCTGCTCGAGGTGCCCAAGTGGCAATTGACCGGGGCGTTGTTCGGCGTGGTGTACATGATGGTGATGGTCGGCGCGGTACCCATCGTGGGCACGGCGGTGGCGACAGTGGCGGTCATCGTCGGCCAATTGGCCATGGGCATGCTGATCGACAACTTCGGCTGGATGGGCAACACGGCCATCGAACTGTCCACTAGCCGGGTGTTGGCGATGCTGTGCCTGGCATTGGCGTTGGTGTTCATGTATCGCAGCAGTACACGCCAGGCTGATTAACGGCGCTGAACCTTGGGTGTCGGCCGGCAGTCACTGCTTAAGGTGCCGGCATTCGCTGCACCGGGACGACCATGAAAAAGGAGTCTGATCATGCCAGATCCAACCTGTGCCTGCCCTCATTGCAAATGTGTACTGGGGCAGAACGCTGTGACCAAAGACGGTAAGGGCTATTGCTGCCAGGGTTGTGCCGAGCATCATGCCCATGGTGAGCCGTGCGAGTCGGCCACCGGGTGCGAGTGTGCCAAGTCGGCCCACGGCTGACCGGCCAATAGCGCCAACACCGCCAGGCAGCGTAAGCTGCCTGACTTTCCCCCTGTCGTGGAGTTTTATCGTGGCCAAAGCAGCTGCTTGCATTGAAATCCCGGTCTCGGCCGATCAAGTCTGGCAACTGGTTGGCGGGTTCAACTCGTTGCCCGATTGGCTGCCGCTGATTGCCAAGAGCGAGCCGGGCGAAGGCGGGCGCGTGCGCCACCTGCAAACCGTGGATGGCGCGGTGGTGGTCGAGCATTTGCAGACCTTTGATAACGTGGCGCGTACCTACAGCTATACCATCAGTGAGTCGCCGTTCCCGGTCAGTGCGTATCTGGCGACATTGCAGGTTCAAGCGCTGGGCGAGCACTCGGCCAAAGTCACCTGGTCGGGTGTGTTCACCCCGATTGCCGGTGTGACCGATGCAGAGGTTGAAGAGCTGTTCAGCGGCGTTTACACCGGCGGCGTTGAGGCGCTGCGCAAAAACTTCCCGGCCTGATTGCTGTTTCTACAGAGGGGTTTGTGCGCGGCAGTGCAGGGTCAATCGCGCGCCGCCGCGCTCGCTGCTGCCGACTTCCAGCCCAAAGCCATGCAGGTTGACGATCGCCGCCACAATCGACAGGCCCAGGCCAAAGCTGCCCTGTTGCTGACCGTCACCAACCCGGTAAAAACGCTGGAACACGGCCACCCGTTCCGCTTCGGGAATCCCTGGGCCGGTGTCCACTACCTCGATGCATGTGCTGCCGGCATCATTGATGCCGCGCAGCAGCACCTCGCCGCCCGGCGGGGTGAACTTGATTGAATTGCTCAGCAGGTTGGCCAGGGCCTCGAACAGCAGCGCCCGGTCGCCGGTAACCGAGGGCAATGCTTCGGGGGCTTGCAACAGCAGTTCCAGCTGACCTTCTTCCGCCAACGGCAGGTAGAAGTCATGGAGTTCCTGGAGCAAGGGCAAAGGATCGAACACCTGGAAGCCGGAGCGGCGTTGACGGTCTTCCAATTCGGAGATGCGCAGCAAACCGCGAAAGCGCGCCATCAACGTGTCGGTCTCGCTGATCACCTCATCGAGCTGCAAAGCCTGGGGCGAGCCGTCGGCGGTCTGCTGCTTGATCCGATACAACTGCGCACGCAAGCGGGTCAGTGGGGTGCGCAGGTCGTGGGCAATGTTGTCGCATACGCCCTTGACCTCGTTCATCAGCTTTTCGATGCGCTCAAGCATGGCGTTGACGATGGCCGCCAGCATGTCCAGTTCGTCGCGGCGGTTGGACAGCGGCAGGCGATGGGTCAGGTCGCCGGCGACGATGGCTTCGGCGCTGGCCTGGATCCCGCGAATCCGCCGCAAGGGGCGCCGGCGTAGCAGGTGCCAGCCGGCGACGCCGGGGATGATGGTCAGCGAGATTGCCCAGAGCAGGGCCTGCAGAATGATCCGGGTCACGCCCAGTAACGAGCCGTTATCGCGCACCAGCACCAGCCAGCGGCCATCCTGGGTGTGGGTCGCCACCGCATCGCAACTGCCCCGGGGCAGTTTCGGGTCGTCCGATTCGGTGCAGTTGGCCAGGGCATGGATGTGCCCGTCGAGGGGCAAGTCTGCCGGGATCTGCTGGATCGGGCCGCTAAGGGGCCGTTGTTGCCCATCGAACAGGCCATAGGCGTCAATGCCCTTCATATCGAAGGTCATGCTGGTGGCCAGGGCTTCATCCAGTTGCGCGCCCTCAAAGCGCTGGAACAGGTGCCGGCGCTGCATCAGCGAGTGGCGCGAGAGGTCGCCCAGGTAACCCGAGACTTCGTAATAGAGCACCCCCATGAGGATGCAACTCCAGGCCACGAACAGCGAGCTGTACAGGGCCAGCAGGCGGCTGCTGGAGGAGCGCCAGCCGTTAGACGGGTTCAGCAATGACATAGCCCGAACCTCGTACCGTGCGGATCAGCGGCGTCAGGCCCGGCGGGTCGATTTTCTTGCGCAGGCGGCCAATGTGCACGTCGATCAGGTTGGTGCCCGGGTCGAAGTGATAGCCCCAGACTTCCTCGAAGATCATCATCCGCGAGAGGATCTGCCCGGTGTTGCGCATCAGGAATTCCAGCAATTTGTACTCGGTGGGCAGCAGGCTCAGTGGCTGGTCGGCGCGACTGGCTTCGCGGCTGATCAGGTTCAGTTCCAGGTCGGCCACGCGCAATGCGGTTTGCGCGGTCTTGAGCGCCTTGTTGCGCCGCAGCAGCACCTCGACCCGGGCCGCCATCTCGTCGGAGGCAAAGGGTTTGGTCAGGTAGTCATCGCCCCCGGCGCGCAGCCCGCGCACTCGCTCATCCACGTCGGAGAGGGCGCTGATCATCAGGATCGGCGTCGCCACCCCGAGGGTGCGCAAGGTGGTGACGATGGCCAGGCCATCGAGCTCCGGGAGCATGCGGTCGAGGGTGATCAGGTCGTAATCGCCACTCACCGCCCGCGACAGGCCCTCGCGGCCGTTGTCGACCCAATCCACGTCCAGTCCATGACTGCTCAACTCGGCGACGATCTCGCGGGCCGTCACGGCGTCGTCTTCGATGGTCAAAATGCGCGTCATAAGGGTTACCTGGTCACACGGGAATGGGGGGCATTTTGCCAAGAAATGATCGCGAGGTTTCTAAAAGAAAATTCATGTAGGGCTCGGTCTATGTGGGAGCGGGCTTGCCCGCGATGGCGCACGGTCAGTTGATAAATAGTTGACTGATATACCGTCATCGCGGGCAAGCCCGCTCCCACAGGGGTTGGCGGATGGCTTGGGAATGCATAACGCCCGCCACTTACGCGGCGTTCTTGCAAGTTGCATGATCCTAGGAAGTTCAACTTACTTATCTCATTGAAATTAAAAGGTTTTTATTTTTGTGGCTACTGGCACGGCGCCTGCACTGTCCCTTTTGACAGATGTAACACCATTTTTCATGCCTGGAGCACAACAACAATGATGACATCCTCATCCACTTTGCAAGAGTCGAGCACGCTCTCCGGGGTTTCCTGGGGGGCGATCTTTGCCGGGGCCGCAGCTGCCGCTGCATTGTCCCTGGTCCTGGTGTTGCTGGGCTTCGGCCTGGGCTTTTCGGCGGTGTCGCCGTGGGCCGACAGCGGCATCAGCGCCAAGGGCCTGGGCATTTCCACGATTGTCTGGCTGGCCTTCACCCAGATTGTCGCGGCGGGGCTGGGCGGTTATATCGCCGGCCGGCTGCGGGTCAAGTGGGCCAATATGCATGGCGATGAGGTGTACTTTCGCGACACCGCCCACGGCTTTCTCGCCTGGGCCGTGGCCACGCTGGTGACCGCAACCCTGGTGGTCGGCTCGGTCAGCAGTATTGTCGGTGGTGGTGTACAGGCAGGTGCCAGCGTGGCTTCGGGTGCCGCCAGCGGCTTGACCCAGGCTGCCGGCAACGCGGCCAATGGCGATGACTTCGGCTATTACGTCGACAGCCTGTTCCGCGATGATCGCCCGGCAGCGGCCAGTGATGACGCAGTGCATGGCGTGGTGGCGCGGATCTTCGCCCGCACCCTGGGCAACGATGGCCAACTGGCCCCGCAAGACCGTGCCTACCTGGCGCAGTTGATCAGCCAGCGCACCAACCTCAGCCAGGCCGATGCCGAACGGCGTGTCGACCAGGTCTACGGTGATGCCCGCAAAGCCCTGGAAGATGCCAAGTTGAAGGCCAGACAGGCCGCCGATACCGCCAGCAAGATCGCCGCCGTGACCTCGTTGTGGACCTTCGTCGCGCTGTTGCTCGGTGCCTTCTTTGCCAGCTTCGCCGCAACCTTCGGCGGTCGCCGTCGGGATGCCGTGGTGTACCTGGAAACCATTCGTTAATTAAAGGAGAACGTCATGCGCTCATTACTGCTGTGGTTCCTCGGTGTGCCTATCCCGGTCATTATCCTGATCGCGATCTTTATGCACTGATCCACTGAGGTGCTTGATCAAGGCCGCTCCTGTATCGCAGGAGCGGCCTTTTTTTTAATCGTCAAACCCCACCTGCTCGTGAATCTCATCGACCTTCAGCTCCAGCCGGTACGCCACGGCAATAAACAGCGCCTGGCACAGGCACAGCGTGGCACTCAGCGAGCGGAACGCAAACGACGACCCTTCATTGACCAGCAACACCGTGTTGGCACGCTTGGCCAGCGGTGACAGGTTGCTGTCGGTGATGATCAACGTCTTGGCCTGGTGATGCTGGGCGATGCGCAGGCAGTGCTGCGTTTCCTTGCCGTAGGGGGTAAAGCTGATGGCGATCACCAGGTCATTGGCACGCACGCTGCGCATCTGTTCGCGGTAGCTGCCGCCCAGCCCCGAGACCAGGTGGATGCGCTTGTTGGTGTGCTGCAGGTTGTAGACCAGGTAGTCGGCCACTGCAAAAGACCGGCGCACCCCGACCACGTAGATATTGTCGGCGTTGACCACCAGGTCCACGGCTTTCTCGAAGGCGGCGTCGTCCAACTCCAGGCCCAGGCGCTCGATGCCAGACAGCGTGGCATTCACGCATTCACGGGCCAGATCGCCGGCGCTGGCTTTCTGCGACTTGTTGGCGATCATGCTGCGAATGCGCTGCTGGTAGTTCTGCACCGGCGTGGTCTTGTGGGTATACGCCTCGCGAAACAGCGCCTGCATTTCACTGAACCCGCTGAAACCAAAGCGCTGGGAAAAGCGCACGATGGCCGATGGGTGGACTTCGCATTCCCGGGCGATATCGCTGATGCGATCGACCATGATCCGATCGCTCTGCTGGCTCATGTAACTGGCGATGCGCTTGAGCTGGCGGGGCAGGCTTTCGTATTCATCGGTGATCAGCTGCAACAGACGCTCGGCATTGATCGGAGGGCTGGCGAGCGTCTCGGTGGGAGCCTGCTGATCGGTGCGGGACATGGGCAATCCTTTTGGCTTGTTCTTACAGGGCAGGTGAGCGGCACCTTGCCCCTGACAATAGGTCGATGGGCGCAAGTCTACAGGGAAGGCGGCAAAAAATATCTTAATGGAATATATATTCCACATAAAATATTTATGGAATAAATATTGATTGATGGCGTGGGACGTCCTAGTCTGCATCCACCAAGAGCGTCGCCATCACGATGGCCGGCGCGGGCTGATAAAAATAACAGGAGCCAGCATGGGCCAGACTCGTTTTGCCAGTGGGCGTCAATTGGATCTGATTTGTCTTGGGCGCCTGGGCGTCGATCTGTATGCGCAGCAAGTTGGGGCGCGGCTGGAAGATGTCACCAGTTTCGCCAAATACCTGGGGGGTTCTTCCGCCAACATCGCTTTCGGCACTGCACGGTTGGGGCTCAAGTCGGCGATGTTGAGCCGGGTCGGCGACGATCATATGGGGCGCTTCCTAGTGGAGTCGTTGGTGCGTGAGGGCTGTGATGTCAGCGGTATCACCGTCGACCCGCAGCGCCTGACGGCCATGGTCCTGCTGGGCCTCAAGGACCGCGAAACATTCCCCCTGGTGTTCTACCGCGAAAACTGCGCCGACATGGCCCTGTGCGCCGCGGATATCCGCGAACCCTTGATTGCCAGCAGCAAGGCGCTGTTGATCACCGGCACCCATTTTTCTACCGATGGCGTGTACCAGGCCAGCCTCCAGGCCCTGGACTACGCCGAGCGGCACGGCGTCAAGCGCGTGCTGGATATCGACTACCGCCCGGTGCTCTGGGGGCTGGCGGGCAAGGCTGACGGAGAGACGCGTTTTGTTGCCGACCAGAACGTCAGCCAGCACCTGCAAGGCATCCTGCCGCGCTTTGACCTGATTGTCGGCACCGAGGAAGAGTTCCTGATTGCCGGCGCCAGCCAAGACCTGCTCAGCGCCTTGCGCACGGTGCGTCAACTGACGACCGCCACGCTGGTGGTCAAGCTCGGCCCGCAAGGCTGCACGGTGATCCATGGGGCCATCCCGGCGCGCCTGGAGGACGGCGCGATCTACCCCGGTGTGCGGGTCGAAGTGCTTAACGTGCTGGGTGCCGGCGATGCGTTTATGGCGGGCTTTCTCAGCGGCTGGTTGAACGACGCCGATGACGCGCGCTGCTGCCAACTGGCCAATGCCTGCGGTGGGTTGGTGGTGTCACGCCATGCCTGCGCGCCGGCGATGCCGACCCCGGCCGAGCTTGAGTACCTGTTCAGCAGCCCGGTGCCGATCACCCGGCCGGACCAGGACCCGGTGTTGCAGCGCCTGCATCAGGTCAGTGTGCCGCGCAAGGCCTGGAAGCAGCTGTTTGTGTTCGCCTTCGATCATCGCTGGCAACTGCTGGAGCTGGCGCAAAAAGGCGGCCAGGACCCGGCGCGGATCGCTGCGATCAAGCAGCTGTTTATCCAGGCGGTCGAACGCGTGGAGGGCAAGCTGCGCGAGCAGGGCGTCGAGGCCGATGTGGGCATTTTGGCCGACCAGCGTTTTGGCCAGGATGCGCTGAACGCCGCCAGTGGCCGTGGCTGGTGGGTCGCGCGCCCGGCGGAGGTCCAGGGCTCGCGGCCGCTGGCGTTCGAGCACGGCCGTTCGATCGGCAGCAACCTGATCGCCTGGCCCCAGGAGCAAATCATCAAGTGCCTGGTGCAGTTTCACCCCGACGACGAGCCGCTGCTGCGCCTGGAGCAGGAAGCGCAGCTCAAGGCCCTGTATCAAGCGGCGCAAACCAGTGGCCATGAACTGCTGTTGGAAGTGGTGCCACCCAAGGATCATCCCTCGACCTACCCGGATGTGCTCTACCGCAGCCTCAAGCGCTTGTACAACCTGGGCATCTACCCGGCGTGGTGGAAGATCGAGGCGCAGACGGCCGAGCAGTGGCGCAAGCTCGATGAGCTGATCGAGGAGCGCGATCCCTATTGCCGGGGCGTGGTATTGCTGGGCCTCAATGCCCCGGCAGATTCTTTGGCCGAGGGCTTCCAGCAGGCCAGCCAGAGCCGGACCTGCCGTGGGTTTGCCGTGGGCCGGACGATCTTTCAGGAGCCGAGCAGGGCATGGATGGCGGGTGAAATTGACGACGAAACGCTGATCCAGCAGGTGCAGCAGACCTTCGAACAACTGATCCAGGCCTGGCGCAGCGCGAGAACTTAAACACGCTCAACTGTAGGCGCAGGCAAGCCAGCTCCCACAGAAGCAGATTTCAGCAGCCTCAAGGTTAAAACAATAAAAGGTGCAGCCATGCCCGCAATCCGTATTGGCATCAACCCCATCTCCTGGAGCAACGACGACCTGCCGGCCCTGGGCGGCGAGACGCCCTTGAGCACCGCGCTCGGCGAAGGCAAGGCCATTGGCTACGCAGGTTTCGAGCTCAACGGCAAATTCCCCAAGGACGCCAAGGGCGTGGGTGATGTGTTGCGTCCCTACGACCTGGCGCTGGTCTCCGGCTGGTACTCCAGCCGCCTGGCCCGGCGCTCGGTGGCGGAAGAAATCGACGCCATCGCCAGCCATGTGCAACTGCTGCGCGACAATGGCGCCACGGTGCTGGTCTACGGCGAGGTGGCCGACTCGATCCAGGGCGCGCCGATCCGCCTGCTCGAGCGCCCGCGCTTTCACAGCGAACAGGCTTGGCAGGCCTATGCCGACAAGCTCACCGAACTGGCGCGCTTTACCCTGTCCCAGGGCGTGCGCCTGGCCTATCACCACCATATGGGCGCCTATGTCGAATCCCCGGAAGACATCGACACCCTGATGCGCCTCACTGGCCCCGAGGTTGGCCTGCTGTTCGATTCGGGGCACTGCTATATGGGGGGCGGCGAACCGGTGGAGGTGCTGCGCAAGCACCTGGACCGTATCTGCCATGTGCATTTCAAGGACGTGCGCAAACCGGTGGTGCAACTGGCGCGCAACCAGATGTGGAGCTTCCCCGACTGCATCGTCAACGGCACCTTCACCGTGCCCGGCGATGGCGATATCGACTTTGCCGAGTTGCTGGACGTGCTGCTGGGCGCCGGCTACAGCGGCTGGTTGGTGGTGGAGGCCGAGCAGGATCCGGCTGTGGCGCCCAGCTATATCTATGCGAAAAAAGGCTTCGATACCTTGCGCGCGCTGTTGGATGCGAGGGCCGGACAATGAGCCTGTTGGTCAAAAGCACGCCCCGTGGGCAAACCCTGGTCGTGCTGCCGGCCGGCGGCCTGGAGTATGTGGGGTTTAGCGCTTACCGCCTGGGCCTGGGGCAAACGCTGGCGGTCAGTGCCGACGACAAAGAGCTGTGCCTGGTGCTGCTCAGTGGTCGGGTGACGATCGAAGGCGAAGGTTTCAGTTGGCAGAACCTCGGGGATCGCCGGTCGGTGTTCGAGGATAAATCGCCGTTCGCAGCCTACCTGCCGCCAAACACGGTTGCCCAGGTGACGGCCCTGAGCGATGTGCAGATCGCCGTGTGCGCTGCGCCGGGCTCTGCTGCCGCCGGTCTTGCGCCCCGGCTGATCCGCCCCGAGCACTGCAAGCGCAGCGTGCGCGGCAAGGGCGCCAACACCCGCTATGTCTGCGACATCCTGCCCGATAGCGAACCGGCTCATTCGCTGCTGGTGGTGGAGGTGCGCACGCCGTCCGGGCATTCGTCCAGCTACCCGCCGCACAAGCACGATACCGATGACCTGCCGCACCAGAGCTTTCTGGAAGAGACCTATTACCACCAGGTCAACCCGCCCCAGGGCTTTGTGTTCCAGCGGGTGTACACCGACGACCGCAGCATCGACCAGGCCATGGCCGTGGAAAACCACGACCTGGTGGTGGTGCCCAAGGGCTATCACCCGGTCAGCGTGCCGTATGGCTACGAATCGTATTACTTGAACGTGATGGCCGGGCCCAAGCGCGCCTGGCACTTTCACAACGACCCGCAGCACAGTTGGTTGCTGGATCTCTAACGACGCCAAATCCAAAAGACACGGGTGCCAAACATGACCACAACCCGATTGACCATGGCCCAGGCCCTGGTGAAGTTCCTCGATAACCAGTACATCGAAGTCGATGGCGTGCAGAGCAAGTTCGCCGCCGGGGTGTTCACCATTTTTGGCCACGGCAATGTATTGGGCCTGGGCCAGGCCCTGGAGCAAGACAGTGGCGACCTGGTGGTGCATCAGGGCCGCAACGAGCAGGGCATGGCCCATGCCGCGATTGGTTTTGCCAAGCAGCACCTGCGGCGCAAGATCTACGCCTGTACGGCGTCGGTCGGCCCCGGCGCGGCGAATATGCTCACCGCTGCCGCGACCGCCACGGCCAATCGCATCCCGCTGTTGCTGCTGCCGGGCGATGTGTATGCCTGTCGCCAGCCGGACCCGGTGTTGCAGCAGATCGAACAATTCCATGACCTGAGTATCAGCACCAACGACGCGTTTCGCGCCGTGAGCAAATACTGGGACCGCATCAACCGCCCCGAGCAGTTGATGAGTGCGGCGATCCACGCCATGCGCGTGTTGACCGACCCGGCCGAAACCGGCGCCGTGACCCTGGCCTTGCCCCAGGACGTGCAGGCCGAGGCGTGGGATTACCCCGATTACTTCCTGCAAAAACGTGTGCACCGCCTGGACCGCCGCCCGGCCACCGACGCGATGCTGCAAGATGCCGCCGCGCTGCTCAAGTCCAAGCGCAAGCCGCTGATTATCTGCGGTGGCGGGGTCAAGTACTCCGGCGCGAATGCCGCGCTGCAAGCGTTTGCCGAGCGCTTTCAGATCCCCTTTGCCGAGACCCAGGCCGGCAAGAGCGCCATCGTCTCCAGCCACCCCTTGAATGTCGGCGGCATCGGTGAAACCGGGTGTTTGGCCGCCAACCTGCTGGCCCGGGACGCCGACCTGATCATCGGCATTGGTACGCGCTACAGCGATTTCACCACCTCCTCAAAATCGCTGTTCCAACACCCCGAGGTGCAGTTTCTCAACCTCAATATCAGCCCCGGCGATGTGCTGAAACTCGACGGGGTCCAGGTGTTGGCAGATGCCAGGGTCGGGCTGCTGGCACTGGCCGACGCGCTGGGCGATTACACCGCGCAATGGGGCGAGCAGCTACACCTGGCCCGTGCGCAAGGGGATGCCGAGGTAGATCGGGTCTATCAGGCGCGCTACACCGACGCCGACTTCACCCCCGAGATCCATGACCACATGGACCCGGCGGTGCTGCGCGAGTTTATCGAGCTGACCGGCTCCTGCCTGACCCAGAGCCAGGTACTGGGCGTACTCAACCAGACCCTGGCCGACGACGCGGTGATTGTCGCCGCCGCCGGCAGCCTGCCGGGGGATTTGCAGCGCAGTTGGCGCAGCAAAGGGGTCAATACCTATCACGTGGAGTACGGCTATTCGTGCATGGGCTACGAGATCAATGCGGCCCTGGGCGTGAAGCTGGCGGAGCCTGCGCGCGAGGTCTACGCCCTGGTCGGCGATGGCTCCTACATGATGCTGCATTCGGAGCTGGCGACCTCGATCCAGGAGCGGCGCAAGATCAACGTGGTGCTGCTGGACAACATGGCCTTCGGGTGCATCAACAACCTGCAGATGGGCAATGGCATGGACAGCTTCGGCACCGAGTTCCGCTTCCGCAACCCTGATAGCGGCAAGCTCGATGGCGGCCTGGTGCCGGTGGATTTCGCCATGAGCGCAGCGGCCTATGGCTGCAAGACCTACAAGGTCACAACCCTTGCGCAACTGCACGCCGCGTTGGCCGATGCGCGCGGGCAAAGCGTGTCGACGCTGATCGACATTAAGGTTTTGCCCAAGACCATGATCCACGGCTATCTGTCGTGGTGGCGGGTCGGTGTGGCCCAGGTGTCCACCAGCGAGCGCACCAACGCCTGCGCCAAACAACTCAATAAACGCCTGGCCAAGGCCCGGCAGTACTGACAATAAGAGGAGTGTTGCCATGTCTTTGAAGCTGGGTGTGATCGGTACGGGCGCGATCGGCCGGGACCATATCCGCCGTTGCAGCCAGACCTTGCTCAACAGCCAGGTGGTGGCGGTCACCGATATCAACCTTGAACAGGCGGCCCAGGTGGTGGCGGACCTGCAACTCAATGCCGAGGTGTACGCCGATGGTCATGCGCTGATCCAGTCGGCGCAGGTCGAGGCGGTGTTGGTCACCTCCTGGGGGCCGAGCCACGAGGAGTTTGTGCTGGCGGCGATTGCCGCGGGCAAACCGGTGTTCTGCGAAAAGCCCCTGGCGGTCACGGCTCGGGGCTGCCGCAACATCGTCGAGGCCGAGGTAGCCCATGGCAAGCGCCTGGTCCAGGTCGGTTTCATGCGCCCGTACGACCAGGGTTATCAAGCCCTCAAGGCGGTCATCGACAGCGGCCAGATCGGTGAGCCGCTGATGCTGCACTGCGCCCACCGCAACCCGACGGTGGGCGAGAACTACAACACCGGCATGGCCATTACCGACACCTTGATCCACGAACTGGACGTGCTGCGCTGGTTGCTGGCCGATGACTATGTGTCGGTGCAGGTGGTGTTCCCGCGTAAAACCAGCAAGGCCCTGAGCCATTTGCGCGACCCGCAGATCGTGCTGCTGGAAACCGCCAGGGGCACGCGGATCGATGTGGAAGTGTTCGTGAACTGCCAGTACGGCTACGACATCCAGTGTGAAGTGGTGGGGGAGACCGGGATTGCCAAATTGCCGGAGCCGTCCCAGGTGCAATTGCGCAGCGGTGCCAAGCTGTCGAATGCGATTTTGATGGATTGGAAAGACCGCTTTATCGCAGCCTATGACGTCGAGCTGCAGGCCTTTATCGATGGCGTGCGTGCCGGCCAGGTGGGTGGGCCATCGGCCTGGGACGGGTTTGCCGCGGCGGTGGCGGCGGATGCGTGTATCGAGGCCCAGGGCAGCGGGCAGATCGTCAAGGTCAGCTTGCCGGACCGCCCGGCGTTCTACGGCTAGCGCGGTCAATGCAGGAGCTGGCTTGCCGGCGATGGCGGTGGATCAGTCAAGTATTTCTAACCTGATCCACCGCTATCGCAGGCAAGCCAGCTCCTACATTTTGATTGGGTTTGCAGATCACGAAGAGGAGTTGGTTCATGCGCATCGGACTGGTTGGGTACGGCCACGGTGGCCGTTTTTTTCATGCCCCGCTGATTGCCACATTGCCCGGGGCGACGTTTGTTGGCGTGGTGACACGCTCCCCCGAGCGGCGCCAGCAACTGGCGACGGAGCATCCCGGATTGCCCGCCTTCGACAGCATTGGGCAGATCGTCGAGGCCGGGGTGGATGTGCTGGTGATTTCCACCACCCTCAAGGGCCGCCCGGCGCTGGTGCTGGAGGCTATCGAATACGGTGTGGCGGTGGTCAGCGACAAACCTTTTGCCAGCAATGCCGAGCAGGCCCAGGCACTGATCACCGCCGCCGAGCGCGAAGGGGTGAAGCTCAGCGTCTACCAGAACCGGCGCTGGGACTCCGATTACCTTACCTTGCGCAAGCTGATCGACGCTGGCGCCCTGGGCACCATCACCCGCTTTGAGTCCCGTGTGGAGCGCTACACCCCACACGCGCTGGGCAATGCCAGTGGCGGCGGGTTCCTGCGGGACCTGGGCAGCCATCTGGTGGACCAGGCCTTGCAACTGTTCGGCCCGGTGGAGCGGGTGTTTGCGCAATTGCAGTACAGCGCCGAACACCCCACGCTCGATCATGGCTTCTTCGTCTGCCTGACCCACGTCAACGGGGTGATATCCCACCTGTGGGGCAGCGCCCTGCAAAACTGCCCGGCCCCGCGCTTGCGGGTCAATGGCACGGCGGGTTGCTATACCGTCGAAGGCCTGGACGGCCAGGAGGAGGCGCTGTTGGCCGGCAAGAATCCAAAGACCGAGGGCGAACACTGGGGCGCCGAAGAACACCGACGCTGGGGCTGGTTTGAACAGGGCGCGGAACGCGAGCGTATCCCTTCGGAAAAGGGCGCCTGGAACCAGTTCTATCGCCAGTTGCAAAGCGCCGTCCAAGGCCAGGGCGAGTTACCGGTGCAGGCCAGGGATGCCTGGGAAACCACCCATGTACTGGATGCCGCCAGGCTCAGTGCCGAGCGCCGGCAAGTGGTGGAGATGGCGACGCTGGAAGGCCGAGAGTGGAAATGGAATAAAATTCTAAAATCAGTTGATATGGAAATTATTTTCCAATAAAGTCATTTCCAGGTTGCCGAAAGTCCCTCTCGACCTTCCTTTATAAAGAAGGCGCGGGGACTCAACAAAAACAAGATCAAAACAACCAGGTACCGTCAGATGAAAATCTTCAACGCTGTACTGCGCGTGTTACGTACTGCCTTCCCGCCCCGCACACGACCCTTCTATTTTTCTTTTCTCAATGTCCTTTGCGTCGAAAGCAAGGGCGCCCTGGTGTGCTGCATTCCAGGTGCGCCGGTGGTACGGCTGCCTGCCGCAAACTCATCGCTCTGATAGACGCTACTTCCAGAAAACCAACAAGAAAGTGGAGACAGACCGTTCATGAAGACCCAGATCCGTTTCGCCTCGCTGGCCTTGTCGATGATGCTCGCCAGTGGCGTGGCCGCGGCCGCCGATATCAAGATTGGCGTCAGCATGTCGCAGTTCGACGACACCTTTCTCACTTACCTGCGTGAAGATATGGACAAGCAGGCCAAGTCCTACCCCAAGGGCGATGGTGTGCAATTGCAGTTCGAAGATGCCCGCGCCGACGTGGTCAAGCAACTGAGCCAGGTCGAGAACTTTATCAGCCAGAAAGTCGATGCCATGGTGGTCAACCCGGTGGACACGGCCTCTACCGCGCGCATCACCAAAGCCGCCGTGGCAGCCGGTATCCCGCTGGTGTACGTCAACCGCCGCCCGGACCAGACCGACCTGCCCAAAGGGGTGGTGACGGTGACGTCCAATGACGTCGAGGCCGGCAAGCTGCAAATGCAGTACCTGGCCGAGAAGATGGGCGGCAAAGGCAAAATCGTGATTCTGCTGGGCGACCTGGCCAATAACTCGACGACCAACCGTACCAAGGGCGTCAAGGAGATCCTGGGTAAGTATCCGGATATCAAGATTGAGCAGGAGCAGACCGGGATCTGGCTGCGGGACAAGGGCATGACCCTGGTGAACGATTGGCTGACCCAGGGCCGTGAGTTCAATGCGGTGGTCGCCAACAACGACGAAATGGCGATTGGCGCGGCCATGGCGTTGAAAACCGCCGGCGTCAAACCGGGCAGCGTATTGATTGGTGGGGTTGATGGCACGCCCGACGGGTTGAATGCGATTACCAAGGGTGAGATGGCGCTCTCGGTGTTCCAGGATGCCAAGGGGCAGGCGGTCGGTTCGGTGGAGGCGGCAGTGAAAATGGCCAGGGGCGAGGCGGTCGAGCCAAACGTCGTGGTGCCTTTCCAACTGATCACCCCGGACAATGTCGCGTCATTCAAATAGCGTTCAATCACAACAATAAGCCAGCAGGGTGGTCACGATCGCCCTGCCGATGGAGCCCCGATATGCTCGCTCAAGCGACTGCTTTGCAGCCCACAGGCCTGGAACAACCCTACCTGCTGGAAATCGCCCATATCAGCAAAGGCTTTCCCGGCGTCGTGGCCCTGGACGATGTGCAACTGCGGGTGCGCCCCGGCTCGGTCCTGGCGCTGATGGGGGAGAACGGCGCCGGCAAGTCGACGCTGATGAAAATCATCGCCGGCATTTACCAGCCAGACGCCGGCGAAATCCGCCTGCGGGGCAAGCCGGTGGTGTTTGAGACGCCCCTGGCCGCCTTGCAGTCGGGTATCGCGATGATCCACCAGGAACTCAACCTGATGCCCCATATGAGCATCGCCGAGAACATCTGGATCGGCCGCGAGCAGCTCAATGGCCTGCGCCTGGTCAACCACCGGGCCATGCACCGCTGCACGGCCGAGTTGCTGGCGCGGCTGCGGATCAACCTCGACCCCGAGGAGCTGGTCGGCAACCTGAGCATTGCCGAGCGGCAGATGGTGGAGATTGCCAAGGCGGTGTCCTACGACTCCGACATCCTGATCATGGATGAGCCGACGTCGGCGATTACCGACAAGGAAGTGGCCCATCTGTTTTCGATCATTGCCGACCTCAAGGCCCAGGGCAAAGGCATCATCTACATCACCCATAAAATGAATGAAGTGTTTGCGATCGCCGATGAAGTGGCGGTGTTTCGCGACGGCGCCTATATCGGCCTGCAACGGGCCGACAGCATGGACAGCGACAGCTTGATCTCGATGATGGTCGGGCGTGAATTGAGCCAGCTGTTCCCGGTGCGCGACACACCCATTGGCGAGTTGCTGCTGTCGGTGCGCGACCTGCGTCTGGATGGGGTGTTCCAGGGCGTGTCCTTCGACCTGCATGCCGGTGAAATCCTCGGCATTGCCGGGCTCATGGGGTCGGGCCGTACCAATGTGGCGGAAACGATCTTCGGCATTACCCCAAGCGACGGCGGCGAAATCCGCCTCGACGGCCAGGTGCTGCGCATCAGCGACCCGCACATGGCTATCAAGCAGGGCTTTGCGCTGTTGACCGAGGATCGCAAGCTCACCGGCCTGTTCCCGTGTCTGTCAGTCCTGGAAAACATGGAAATGGCGGTGCTGCCCCATTACTCGGGCAATGGCTTCATCCAGCAAAAAGCCTTGCGGGCCTTGTGCGAAGAAATGTGCAAGAAGCTGCGGGTAAAAACCCCCTCCCTTGAGCAGTGCATCGACACCCTGTCTGGCGGCAATCAGCAAAAGGCCCTGTTGGCGCGCTGGCTGATGACCAAGCCACGGCTGTTGATCCTCGATGAACCGACCCGTGGCATCGACGTCGGCGCCAAGGCGGAGATCTATCGCTTGATCGCCTTCCTGGCCAGCGAGGGCATGGCGGTGATCATGATTTCTTCGGAGCTGCCGGAAGTGCTGGGCATGAGCGACCGGGTGATGGTGATGCACGAAGGCGATTTGATGGGCACCCTGGACCGGGCCGAGGCCACCCAGGAAAAAGTCATGCAGTTGGCTTCCGGTATGACGGCAGTCCACTAACCAATAAAAAGGTGACGGGTAATGAACGCAATACTGGAAAGCAAACCCGAGGAAAAGAAGCCCGCCACGGCACCGGTAAAGAGTCGGCGGCGGTTTCCGACCGAGTTGAGCATTTTCCTGGTGCTGATCGGTATCGGCCTGGTGTTTGAAGTGTTTGGCTGGATCGTGCGGGACCAGAGCTTTTTGATGAACTCCCAGCGCCTGGTGCTGATGATCCTGCAGGTGTCGATTATCGGCTTGCTGGCGATTGGCGTGACCCAGGTGATCATAACCACGGGGATCGACCTGTCCTCGGGCTCGGTGCTGGCGCTGTCGGCGATGATTGCCGCGAGCCTGGCGCAAACTTCGGACTTTTCCCGCGCGGTGTTTCCATCGCTGACGGACTTGCCGGTGTGGATCCCGGTGGTGGCCGGGCTGGGCGTGGGCCTGCTGGCGGGGGCGATCAACGGCAGCATCATCGCCATTACCGGGATCCCGCCGTTTATCGCGACCCTTGGCATGATGGTGTCGGCCCGCGGCCTGGCGCGCTATTACACCGAGGGCCAGCCGGTGAGCATGCTGTCGGACTCCTACACGGCCATCGGCCATGGCGCGATGCCGGTGATCATTTTCCTGGTAGTGGCGGTGATCTTCCACATTGCCCTGCGCTACACCAAGTACGGCAAGTACACCTACGCCATCGGCGGCAATATGCAGGCGGCGCGTACCTCGGGAATCAACGTCAAGCGGCATTTGATCATCGTCTACAGCATCGCCGGGCTGCTGGCGGGGCTGGCCGGTGTGGTGGCCTCGGCCCGTGCGGCGACCGGGCAGGCCGGGATGGGCATGTCTTATGAGCTGGACGCGATTGCCGCTGCGGTGATCGGCGGTACCAGCCTGGCGGGCGGGGTAGGGCGCATCACCGGTACCGTGATTGGCGCGCTGATCCTCGGGGTGATGGCCAGCGGGTTTACCTTCGTGGGGGTGGATGCCTACATCCAGGACATCATCAAGGGCCTGATCATCGTGGTGGCAGTGGTGATCGACCAGTACCGCAACAAGCGCAAGCTCAAGCGCTGAGCGGGTCCTGAACCTATAAAAGCTCAAAATCCGGGCTTGGCTTGTGTGGGAGCGGGCTTGCCCACGATAGCGGTGGGCCAGTTGATAAACAGTTGACTGACCCACCGCCATCGCGGGCAAGCCCGCTCCTACATTTGTCCACCGGTAGCCGTTCGCTAACCGTTTGTCTTCTATATAGCTCCACAACACTGAATTTCTTGCTATAAACGCACTCCGATAACCGCCTGCCGAGCCCGTCCTGGTGCCTTTTGGGGGAATGTCGGACAAATTGCCTGTCATTTCAGTTGCTGCGCCCTCAAGTCAGCCGTAGACTGCCGCCCCTCGTAAATTGAGTGCCGGGTGGCGCTTGGAATGGACGGCGTCTTTCCCCGATCTGCAGAGGTTGGCCGGAACGCTCCCTTATTCGCCTTAATGCACGTATTTTTTATAGAGAAATCAATGACAAAGGAAAAGTTGCTGGCCATGCCGGCGGATGACTACATGAATGCCGAGCAGCACGCTTTTTTCGAGCAGTTGTTGCAAGACATGAAAGTCGAGCACCACGAGCGCATTGAGCAGAACCGCATCGCCATTGAAAGCCTGGATACCCCGGCTGACCCGGCTGATGCAGCTTCGGTAGAAGAAGAGCGCACCTGGTTGGTCAATGCCATCGACCGTGACCAGCGCATGCTGCCGCAACTTGAGCAGGCCCTGGGCCGTATCAAGGAAGATTCCTTTGGCTGGTGTGACGACAGCGGCGAGCCTATCGGCCTCAAGCGCCTGCTGATCAGCCCGACCACCAAATACTGCATCGAAGCGCAAGAGCGCCACGAGCAAATCGACAAGCATCAGCGCCAAGCCTGATCTGTCCGCCCCTGTAGGAGCGAGCCTGCTCGCGAAAGTCGTCAACGATTACACGTGTATTCTGGATAAACGTGTTGTCCCTGAGTTCTTCGCGAGCAAGCTCGCTCCTACATCAGGTGAGCGTCAGCAACCTCATCCCCCAGTCTATTGATCTGCTGCAAGCCCTAACACCAAAGGCCCATAGATAATGGCTAATTAGTGGCGTTTAATGCAGAGACAATAATGACAAGCAGTGGGGTGACAAGCATGGCCGGGGATGGATCTCTGATGGGCGCCGTCGTGGCGCCGCACGCGGTGAGCCGCCAACTGCCTGGCTGGGTAACACCGCTCCTGCAAAGCATCGCCCTGGTGCTGGTCCTGTTGGGCCTGGCGTTTGTCGACCTGTCGATCTACCTCTGCGTACCCGTCGCTCTGCTGCTGGTCTGGCTGCCGCGCCTGAAAAAACCGCCGCGCAGCCTCGCACCTGATGTGGCCGAGGATGCCATGGGCGCGTTGACTCGCGATCTGTCCTACACCACCAGCCATAATGCGTTGTCAGCCGCTGGCGTGGCCTATTCGGTCAAGCAACTGGCGGCCCGGGTGCAATCGCAATTGGGCGCCGCCCAGCAAATTGTCAGCAGTGCCGAAGTGATGATTGGCACTGAGCAGCTGACATCCCAACTCAGTCGTGAAGCCCTCGGCGCGGCGGGCCAGGCCCATCAGCGCAGCACCGAGGGGCGCGCGGTGCTGGGGGAGTCCATCAGCCGCATGCATCAACTCAGCCAGCGCGCCAGTGATAGCCGGCAATTGATCGAGGCCCTGAGCCAGCGCAGCGAAGAGATCCAGCGCGTGACCCTGGTGATTCAGTCCATTGCTAGCCAGACCAACCTGTTGGCCTTGAATGCCGCCATTGAAGCCGCCCGTGCCGGCGAGCATGGGCGCGGGTTCGCCGTGGTGGCCGATGAAGTGCGTGGGCTGGCGGGTCGTACGGCGACCGCCACCGATGAAGTGGGGGTGATGGTGGCTGATATCCAGCAGCGTACCGCGCAGGTGGTAGAGCAAATCCGCCAACTGTCCGTGGATCTGCAGGCTGGTGTCGAGCAGGTGGAACACGCCGGCGAGCAACTGGAGAGCATTGCCACCTTGGCGGCGGGCGTGGAAGGCCAGGTCAACGCCATTGCCCAGGGCACGGAGACCAATCGGGTGCAACTCGACAGCCTGTTCCACGCGGTGGAGCAGATGCGTAGCGACTTGACCGTCAGCGACCAGCAAACCCAGCAGTTGGCCGAGGCCGCGGTGCAAATGGAAGGGCAGGCCGAAACGATCAGCGAGCGTCTGGCCGAAGTCGGGCTGGACGACTATCACCAACGAATCTACGACCTGGCCCGCGAAGGCGCGAGCCGCATCGGCGCGCAGTTCGAGGCGGATGTCCAACAGAACCGCATCAGCCTCGATGACTTGTTCAATCGCAGCTACACCCCGATTGCCAACAGCCACCCAACCAAATACCACAGCCGTTTCGACGGCTACACCGACCAGGTGTTGCCGGCTATCCAGGAAGCCTTGCTGCCCCGTCACGAAGGTTTGGTGTTCGCCATTGCCTGCACACCACAGGGCTATGTGCCGACGCACAACAAGGCGTTTTCCCAGGCGCTGACCGGCGATGCCGCGGTGGACGCCGTGAACAATCGCACCAAGCGCAAATTTGAAGACCGCACCGGGATTCGCTGCGGCAGTCACCAGCAGGCGGTGCTGTTGCAAACCTATACCCGCGATACTGGGGAGCTGATGCACGATCTGTCGGTGCCGATCATGGTCAATGGCCGACATTGGGGTGGCTTGCGCCTGGGCTACAAACCCGAAGGGCGCTAGGCCCAGGCACCGATTGTTGCGCGTTATGCAAGGAAGCTTTTACGCCGATAGCTTTTTCCAGCGAAAGGAACCGCTTAAGATGCTGCACATTGTTAGCTAGCTAACTAATCCTGCGGAGAACTTCCATGCAAAGCAAAGTCGATGTGGCGGTGATGATCGGCAGTGGTGTGCCACAGACCCTGCGTGCGCTGGGCCTGAGGGCGTGCTGGGTGGTGTTGCTCAATGGTGAACAGCGCGGCACGGCCTTCGCCAGCCGCGACGAAGCCCAGGAATGCCGTGCCGCCTGGCAGGCACTGCTGGACCTGGAGCAATCCGACCGCCTGCATTGAGTGGCGGTTAAACGTTTTGGTGCAGGCGCTGGTTGAGTTCATCCACGGCAATCGCCCAGTCCGCATCTTCGCGTAGTTCTTCCTTGAGGAACTGCGCCTGTTGCGGGCTCCAGAAGGGGGCGTCGATCAGCTTCACATCTTCTGCCAGGGGATGCTGATCGATAAAACGATCGATTGCCGCCGGCGAGGCTTCCAGCCCCAATTGTTCGAACAGGTCGTGCAGGGTATGGGTGGGCGCGTCCATTTCATTCTCCAAAAGAGTGAGTCTCTACGGGTATGGGAGGCGCACCAGCGCGCATAGTTCGATTTGTTCAAGCCGCGCCTTGATGGGGCGTCTTGCCCAGAAGCGCTTCCAACTCCTTGGCCAAGGCACAGGCCTTGTTGTGATCGCTGCGAAAGCCTTTGATCCTGCCGCTGGGCACTTCCAGGATATGGAAAAAATTCCTCCCGGCCGGGATGACCCGGTACAGTGCAAAACCTGCGCACACGCCATGGGCGTACACGCTGTAGAATAGCGCGCTATCCTTGCAGGGCAGGGTGCCGGAAGTCTGTGTCGGTTGGCGTTGAACTCGTTGCATGGCCAGCTCCTGTCGATCTGTTGACCTGCTTGCAGCATTTCGGGTGGTTTTAAGCCGTGTTGCTGTTCTAATATTGTTGTTGGCAGCCCACGTTCGGTTCCATCCAACGTTTTTCCGTTGTTTTTGGCTGTCGGAAACCACTCTTTCAAATGGGGTATTCTCTGAAGTGGGGCGTCCAGTGTTCTCTGGCCGATAAACCTGTGATTTGCTGCACTGCCTGACGACTTGTACAAGGACTGTCAGGCCAGGCTGTACGAGTCTGGCGGGAATCAACTTCAGTATGTTTTTTCAATGTGTCGTGCCGTATCGGCCTTTTTTGTGCTGCCTGCCTGGCGGGCAGCGCTTTTTTTGATGTGGGGGCGTTTCCTTGGCAGTCAGTAATCTGGATATGCACGCATTGTTCGTGCTGGGTGATTTGCGCGCGAAGTTGGTTAAACAGTTTCAGTCGCGGTTTGTTTACATCACTGAACAAACCCCTGAAGGCATTTACATTGCCGAAATCGATACCGAAACAGCGCTAGTGGTAGATGACAAACCCCGTTTGGAACTCAAGGTCGGCGATCATTTTCGCGCGGCGGTACTGCCCAGTCGTGAAGGTGGCAAGTTCGAACTGAAGTTTCGCGACATCAAGTTGACGGTCTATGGCCTGGGGGACTACGCGTTTGTTTCCACGGCGCAGGGCGAGGGCATTGTGTTCAAGGAAGGCCACAGCGTGATGCTGGTGTTCGCGGCCAATGAACAATTGCAGGAAGGCCTGAGCAAAACCCTCAAGGCCGTGACCGGCAAGGCCGCCAAGTGGCGCAAGGGTGAGCTGGTGAGCTTCAAGGCCAGCGAATAATGAGTGAAGGCCGGGCCCTGTTTCACCAGCAACACCAAGCGCAGGCCCAAGCCAAGGCCGCCGAACTGCTTGCCTGCAAAGATGATCTGCAGGGCGCCTGGTTGAGCTGGGTCGCCAGTCAACTCTATGCACTGCGGCCCGCCGAGTACGCCAGCATGGTGCGCCGGGAGCTGCAGCGTTTGCACCAACAGCCCTGAATACCTGCAACCCTTTGAACCTCTACTACAGTTCTGTGGACTTAATTGTTCAGGGCTTTGGCGGCGTGACAGCAAAGCCATCCGCCATGGCTGTGTAAACGCGAGGTTCAAAGGCATGAAAGCAATTCGAGCGCTGTTGGCAGCGTCCCTTACCACCCTGGGCCTGTCGATGGCGGCCGCACCGGTAACGGCTGCCCAGGCGCCCATTCACTTTGCCGACCTGAATTGGGAAAGTGGCAGCCTGATCACTGAAGTTCTGCGGTTTATCGTCGAAAAGGGCTATGACCTGCCCACCGATACGCTGCCTGGCACCACCATCACCCTGGAAACCGCCCTGGCCAAAAATGATATCCAGGTGATCGGCGAGGAATGGGCGGGACGCAGCCCGGTTTGGGTCAAGGCGGAGTCTGAAGGCAAGGTGGTCGGCCTGGGCGATATCGTCAAGGGCGCGACCGAAGGCTGGTGGGTGCCTGAATACGTGATCAAGGGCGACCCGGCCAAGGGCATCGCTGCGTCGGCGCCTGAGCTGCGCAGCGTGACCGACCTGGTGCGCTACAAAGACGTGTTCAAGGACCCGGAAGCCCCGGGCAAGGGGCGCTTTCTCAACAGCCCCATCGGCTGGACCTCGGAAGTGGTCAATAAGCAGAAGCTCAAGGCTTACGGCCTGGACGAGAGCTACGTCAACTTTCGCAGTGGTTCTGGCGCGGCGCTGGACGCGGAGATCGCCTCGTCGATCCGCCGTGACAAGCCGATCCTGTTCTATTACTGGTCGCCGACGCCACTGATGGGGCGCTACAAGCTGATCCAGCTGGAGGAGCCACCGTTCGACGCCGAGGCCTGGAAGACCCTGACCGATGCCGACAACCCCAACCCCAAGCCAACGCGCTCGTTGGCGTCCAAGCTGAGCATTGGCGTGTCTACGCCGTTCCAGCAGCAGTATCCGCAGATTGCGCAATTCTTTGAGAAGGTCGATTTCCCGATTGAACCGCTCAACCAGGCCCTGGCGAAAATGAGCGAAAAACACACCCCACCCCGTGAAGTGGCGCAGGCGTTTCTCAAGGAACATCCGCAGGTATGGAAGGCCTGGCTGACAGAGGACGTGGCCGCCAAGGTCGAAGCCAGCCTCAAATAACCTTTGATATGAAGGTCCAAATGTGGGAGCGGGCTTGCCCGCGATTGCGGCGGGTCAGTTAGTTAGATGCCTACTGACACACCGCTATCGCGGGCAAGCCCGCTCCCACAGGTTTAACTGCATTCCAGCCTTAGAACCTGGTCTGCACCGCCAACTCGAAGGTGCGCGGCGATCCCAGGTAATACGCTGGCGACACATGGGCAAACTGCGCATACACCTCATTGGTCAGGTTGCGCACCCGGCCTGTCACCGAGGTGTGTTGATCGACCTTGTAGGTCAGGAACGTGCCGAACAGGGTGTATGTCGGCACGGTCAGGGTGTTGGCATTGTCGGCGTACACCTGCGCCACGTACCGCGCGTCCACGCCACCTTGCCAGGCCGGGGTGATGTCATAGGTCAGCCACAGGTTGCCCACTCGCTTCGGCACGTTGGTCGGGGTATTGCCCTTGCGCGACACCACCGCACCGCTGGCGATTTTCTCGTTGAAGTCATCGTATTGCGCGTCGACCCAGGCGAAGTTGCCCTCAGCCAACAGCTTGGGAGTGATGCGCAACGAACTGGCCAACTCGATGCCCTTGGACGACTGCGCGCCCACCGCAAGGCTGCGGGTAGGGTCTTGTGGGTCGGTCACCGCAAAGTCCTTGCGTTCGATATGGTAGGCGGCAACGGTGGCTGAGCCGCGCCCGTCCAGGTAATCGAACTTGCTGCCCACTTCCCATTGCTTGCCAGTGGAGACATCAAACACCTGGGTGGTGCTGGTGGGCTGTTCGGCAGCGGTGCTGTATTGCACATAAACATTGGCCGAAGGGATGAATTGGTAGGTCAGGCCCACGCGCCCGGTGACCGGCTCCCAACGGCGTTTGACGTTAGGCTGATTGTCGCGATGGCTGGTCACGTCCAGGTCGATGGCGTCATAACGCAGGCCGGTCAGCAGCGACAGCTGGTCGGTCAGGCCCAGGCGGTTTTCGACGAACAGCGCCTTGGTCGTCACTTCGGTGGTCTTGTCCTTGATAAAGCCTGGTTTGGTGCCAGGAAGGTCGTAGAAATGCCCAGGACCGTAGTGGTTCGGGTCTACTGCGTTCTTGCCGGGCACATTCAGCGGGCTGGCGGTGGTGCTGTTGACCTTGTATTCGAAACCGCCCGACCAGGTGGTGGCCAGGCCGAACACGCTACTGTCATGGCGCAGCTCGAACTGGTTGCCGTTCTGCTCGCCCTGATGGCGCACCTGATAGGCCGTCGAACGGTTCACCACGCTGTTGTCGGGGCTGTACTGGTAGGTCTCCAGGTTGCGGTAGTCGCGCTGGCTGTCGAGGTGATAGAGGGTGTTGCGCAGGGTGGTGCTGTCGTTGATCCGGTATTCGATGATCGAGCGGGCCCAGATCGTGCGTTGCTCGTAGCGACCATCGGCGACGTTGTAGTTGTTGAAACGGTTGTGCTTGTCGATCTTCAGCTCGCCGGCCTTGGGGTTGAGCACCGGGGTTCCCCAGTAGGGGCTGTCCTCGTGTTCATCCTGATACTCCAGGGCCAAGGTGTGGGACAGGTTGGGCGTCAAGTCACTGAGCAAGGAGAAGGCCACGCTCCAGGCATCGCGTTGCTGGCGGTCGATATGCGTGTGGTTGGTGTTGCGGCTGACGTCCAGGCGCGCGTAGTGCTGCACCTCGGCGCCGGGGTCGGTCAGGGCGTGGTTCAGGCCCAGGGCGATGCCGGTGGTGTCGTAGCTGCCGTAGTTGAGCTGGCCTTCGACGGCCTGTTCTTCGCGGGTGGCAAGCTTGGTCACGTAGTTCAGCGAGCCGCCCACGGAGCCGGCGCCGTTGATCAGCGAGGAAGGGCCGCCCACCAGTTCGACGCGGTCATAAATCCATGCATCCACGGGGCGTGCCAGGCCACCGGCGACGTTGATGCCATTGAACATCTGGGTGATCTGGCTGCTGGTAAATCCCCGATAGGAGATAAACCCGCCGAACCCCGGCGGCGCACTGGCGTTGACCCCGGGCAAGGTGTTGGCCGCATCCTGGAAGGTCTTGGCGCCACGGCGCTCGATATCGTCGCGGTCGGCGATGCTGATCGAGGCCGGGGTTTCCCGCACGCTCAGGCCCAGGCGCGAGGCCATGCCGCTGGATTGGTCCAGGGCCAGGCCCGGCTCGTTGGCGGCGGCGCCGTCAATGGTGGTGGGCGCCAACTCAAGGGCCCAGGCGCAAAAAGGCAGGCAGCCGAACAGGCCCGCCAATAGTGGTAAATGTTTCATCGATAAATCCTGAAAAGCATGGCTTGCAAGCAGCGCACAGCCTTGCGCGCTTCCCTGGGGAAACAGCAACGTGTGCGGATCAAAAAGCGCAGGGATCAGGCGTAGGCGGGTGGGGCGCGCGGATTAGCCGCAGGCCAGGTAAAACGGGCGGGAATGTCTGCGGTGAGCACCACCGCCGGTGGTGGTGCGTGGGGTTGAGGCAGCACCGCAACGTTAAGGCTGGAGTTGAGCGCCGGGCCCATGCCGCCGGTCGAACACAGCGGGCAACCGAAGGCCTTGGACAGTGTGGGCAGGGACTCATCGCCCGTGTTTACGGGGGCTGGCGCCTGGGTGCGAGGGTCTACGGTACAGAACTGGCCGCCAATGCCGTTGAGCTGCATGCCGACCATTTGCCCATGACCAATACTGCAGGCGAACACGTTGAACAGGACGCAGCCATAGAGCATCCAGGCAATCAACGAGCGGTCGGCACGGGCGAGTTTCATGGGGCGGCACTTTATCACCAGACGACTAAATGCCTGCAAAAAATCTGAAAAGGACTATCCTCTTTCGGACTTTTTAAGGGGTATCCAGCCATGAGCTTTGTTATTGCGAGGTGGGTCGTCGGGGTATTTGCATTTATCAGCATGGTCCATGTGTACTGGGCCGCGGGTGGCAAGCTAGGCAGTACGGCGGCGATCCCGCAACTGCCCGGCGAGTTCGCCAGCGGGCCACGCCCGGCGTTCAAACCGTCGGCGTTGGGCACCTTTCTGGTGGCCGTGGGGCTGGTGCTGATAGCGCTGTTGGTTTGCCTGCGGGCCGGGCTGTTTTTCCAGCCGGTGGGGCATCAGGCTTTGCAGTGGGGGATCAGCGCGATTGCCCTGATCATGTTTGCACGGGCAATTGGTGATTCTGAGCTGGTGGGCTTTTTCAAGAAGGTCGGTGGGTCGCGGTTTGCCCGGCTGGATACGTTTTTCTACTCGCCGCTGTGCCTGGTGTTGGGGACGGGGCTATTGGTCGTCGCCTGGACCTGACTGACACAGCACCGTCCAAAATGTGGGAGCTGGCTTGCCTGCGATAGCAGACTGTCAGCTGACACATCAGTGACTGATCTACCGCTATCGCAGGCAAGCCAGCTCCCACATTATTTACCGCCTATAGTCCACAGGGATCAGCTACCGCTGTCAGTCCTGCGGCTGCTGACCTCGGCCGGTACATTTTCCCCCGCCATGCGCTTGCGAAACAGCGACGTGCGCGCCAGCAACAGGGTGGTCACCGGTACGGTGATCGCCAGCAGGATCGGAATCAGCCAGCCGTGCAGCACCGGGCCGGACTTGAGGGTCGAAAAATAGATAATCGACGCCAGGGCCACGCACCAAGCGCCAAGGGTCGAAGCCAGCGCCGGTGGGTGCATGCGCTGGAAAAAATCCTTCATCCGCAACAGCCCGATCGCGCCAATCAGCGCAAACAGGCTGCTGAGCAGCAGCAGGATCGCCACGAGGATCTCCACCCACAGTGGCAGTTCACTGACATTGATCATTCGATCACCTCACCACGCAGCAGGAATTTGGCCAAGGCAAACGAGCCGACAAAGCCGAACAGCGCAATCAGTAGCGCCGCTTCGAAGTAGGTATCACTGGCATAGCGAATGCCCAGCACCAGCATCATCAGCATGGCCAGGATATACAGGTAGTCCAGGGCCAAAACCCGGTCCTGGGCCGAGGGGCCCTTGAACAGCCGCACCAGGGTCAGCACCATGGCCAGGGAAAACAGGAACAGGCTGAACAGGATCGCATTGGAGAGCAGGGCACTCATTCGAAGATCTCCATCAGGGGCCGTTCGTAGGCCTGCTTGAAGTGCTCGATAAACTGCGCGTCGTCATCCAGGTCGAACACGTGCAGCAGCAGGATGCTGCGGTCCAGGGCCAGTTCCGACCAGATGGTGCCGGGGACCACTGTGGTAATCATCGACAGCGCCGCCAGGCCGTTGGCGTCGCGCAGGTCCAGAGGGATCTTGACGAAGCGCGAGCGCGGCGGGCGTGAGCCGCAGGTCAGCACGCCCCACGCCACCAGCAGGTTGGAAACGATCACGTCGCGACCCACCAGGAAAAACAGGCGAATGATTACCCAAGGCCGGCGAATCCGGATCGGCAACGGGCGCAGCGGCGCCATCATCAGCGGTGCGAGAACGCCCAGGATCGCCCCCAGCAGCAGGTGGCCGGGGCTGATCGACAGGTTCAATACCAGCCACAGTATCCACAATGCCAATGACAGCCACGGGGCAGGGAACAGGCGTTTCATGGCTGCACCTCCACGGCGGCGGCCTGGGCTTGCGGGCCGGGCACCGGGCGGGTGGCCATGACGGCCATCACGTAGTGCTCGGGGTTATTGAGGCTGGTGGCGGTGTCCTGGGTAAAGCGCATGAGCATTTCTGCCTTGAAGGTCAGGCCAATCGCCAGGCCCAGCAAGATGAAAATCGGCACGCACTCAAAGCGGCGCAGCAGCGGCGACGGCCGCTCTTCCGGGGTCCAGAAGCGCTGGATGCCCAGGCGCGCAAAGGCGATCAACGAGGCCAGGCCCGAGAAGATCAACAGCGCCACCAGGCCCCAGGCTGCCGGGCGGATCGGCTCACTCACCGCATGGCCCAGGCCCAGCGGGTTGATCAGGGCACTGAGCAGGCTGAGCTTGCCGATAAACCCCGACAGCGGCGGCATGCCGATGATCAGCAGGGCGCAGGCTATAAAGCTCAGGCCGAGGAAAGCCATGGTCCAGGGGATGACTTGGCCGACCACGGCCTTTTGCTCATCATCGAGGTTGGTGCCCTTGGGCGGGTGCAGGGACTCCACCGGCCGTGGCAACACTTCGATTTCATCGTCCAGGGGCAGTTCATTGGCCGAGCGCGAGCGTTCGATCAGTTCGGCGAGCAAGAACAGCGCGCTCAAGGCCAGGGTCGAACTGATCAGGTAAAACAGCGCACCGGCGGTCAGGCTGGGCTGGGCAAAGCCCACTGCCGACAGCAGGATCCCGGCTGACACGAGGATGCTCAGGCTGGCCATGCGCTCCAGGCGCTGGGCGGCGAGCATGGCCAGGGCCGCGCAGAGGATGGTAGCCATGCCGCCGTACACCAGCCAGTCACCGCCAAACAGTGCCGAGGCGCCGGCCTGCCCGGAAAACAGCAGGGTCCACAGGCGCAACACGGTGTACACGCCGACCTTGGTCATGATCGCAAACATCGCCGCCACCGGGGCGCTGGCCGAGGAGTAGGCCGGTGCCAGCCAGAAGTTCAGCGGCCACATGCCGGCCTTGGCCAGGAAGGCGGTGGCGAGGATCGCCGCACCGGCATGCAGCAGGCCGCGATCGGCTTCCGGCACCAGCGGGATCTTCAGTGCCAGGTCAGCAAAGTTCAGGGTGCCGGTGACCCCGTAGATCAGTGCCGCGCCAATCAGGAACAGCGACGAAGCCAGCAGGTTGATCGAGATGTAATGCAGCCCCGACGACACCCGCGCCCGGCCCGAGCCGTGGAGCATCAGGCCGTAGGACGCGGCCAGCAGCACCTCGAAGAACACGAACAGGTTGAACAGATCTGCGGTGAGGAAGGCGCCGTAGAGGCCCATCAACTGGATCTGGAACAGCGCATGGAAACTGGTGCCGGCGCGGTCCCAGCGCGCCATGGCGAACAGCAGGGCGCTGACGCCAATGATCCCGGTGAGCACCAGCATCAGCGCCGACAGCTGATCCACCACCAGCACGATGCCGAATGGCACCTGCCAATTGCCTGGCAGGTACACGCCGATGGAGGCCGGGCCGCCTTTTTGCGTCCAGTACAGCATCAGCATCGCGATGCCCAGGCCGGTCATGCTCGACAGCAGGTTGATCTTGGCCTTGAGCGGGCGGTGTTTCTCGCCCAGCATCATCATCAACGCGGCAGTCAGCAACGGCAGCAGGATCGGCGCGATGATCAGTTGGTTCATCCAGCTCATTCCTTGGGCTCCCGGCCGTCCACATGGTCAGTGCCGGTCAGGCCCCGGGAGGCCAGCAGCACCACCAGGAACAGCGCTGTCATGGCGAAGCTGATCACGATCGCCGTCAGCACCAGGGCCTGGGGCAGGGGATCGGTGTAATGGAGCAGGTCCTGAGGCACGCCGTCCTTGATGATCGGCTCCTTGCCGATAAACAGGCTGCCCATGCTGAAGATGAACAGGTTCACCCCATACGACAACAGGCACAGGCCCATCACCACCTGGAACGTCCGTGGCCGCAGCACCAGCCAGACGCCGGAGGCCGCCAGGACCCCAATGGCAATTGCGATGACTTCTTCCATCAGGCGGCAGCTCCTTGTGCGGGTGTGGCGGCGGCTTTCGCCTGGTTGCCGGGTTTATGGGCCCGCACCGATTGGTGACCAAGGGCGGTGAGCATCAGCAGAGTCGAGCCGACCACCATGGCGTACACGCCGACGTCGAAGAACAGCGCGCTGGCGATATGAATATCGCCCAGTACCGGCAGGCTCAGGTGCAGGGTGCTGGTGGTGAGGAACGGGTAGCCGAAGAACAATGCGCCAAGCCCGGTCAAGGTTGCCGACAACAGGCCGAACCCCATCCAGCGCATCGGCCGCAGGTTCATCTGGGCCTCGACCCACTGGGTGCCGGCGACCATGTATTGCAGGATAAACGCCACCGACATCACCAGGCCGGCGACAAACCCGCCACCCGGCTGGTTGTGGCCGCGCATAAACAGGTAGAACGACACCACCAGGGCAATCGGCAGCAGCAGGCGCACCAGCACCGCGGGCACCATCATGAAGCCCAGGGCGGTGTCGCTGGCCTGGCGCGGGTTGACCAGGTCGGTGTCCACATCCGGTGCCAGCAGGCGCTGTTGCGCGGGCAGTTGCTCGCTTTCCTTGGGCGGACGGAAGCGCCGTAGCAGCGCATACACCGTCAAGGCCACGGCGCCCAGCACGGTGATTTCGCCCAGTGTATCGAAGCCCCGGAAGTCGACGAGCATCACATTCACCACATTGCTGCCGCCGCCTTCAGGCAGGGCGCGGCTGAGGTAGAACGAGGAAATGTCGTTGGGGGTCTGGCGGGTCAGCATCGCATAGGACAACAGCGCCATGCCGCCACCGACCACCGTGGACAGCAGCAAGTCGCGCAGCCGGCGAATGCGCGCCTTGCGCAACGAACTGGGGAGTGGCGAGACCTCTTCGATCCGTCGTGGCAACCAACGCAGGCCCAGCAGGATCAGGACCGTGGTTACCACCTCGACCACCAGTTGCGTCAACGCCAGGTCTGGCGCGGAGAACCACACAAAGGTCACGCAGGTCATCAGGCCGCAGACGCTGACCATGGTCAGGGCCGCCAGCCGGTGATACTTGGCTTGCCAGGCGGCGCCCAGGGCGCAGGCAATCGCCAGCAGCCACAGGGTGACGAACACGATGGAGCCCGGGATTTTCGGCCGGTCGCCCCAGCTCAGGCTGTTGCCCAGCATGGGGATCATCCCGGCGATCACCGCCACCAGCACCAGCAGGAACAACTGGGTCTGCAGGCGCTTGGTGCTGATGCGTTTCTCGATCTTGCGTACGCCGCGCATCATCACCACCAGGCAGCGTTCGAACATGCGCTTGCCATTGAAGTAGCTGATGATCGGCGGGTACTTGAAGCGCCCGCGCTTGAGTTGCTTGCGCAGCAGCAAGTACAGGACCACGCCACCGGTCATGGCCACCAGGCTCATGATCATCGGTGCGTTCCAGCCGTGCCAGATCGCCAGGCTGTACTCGGGCAATACGCCGCCGACCACCGGCAGGGCGGCAGCGGCGAGGATCGAACCCACCACCTGGGCCGGGAAGATCCCCACCAGCAGGCAGGTAAACACCAGCAATTCCACCGGTGCACGCATCCAGCGCGGCGGTTCGTGGGGCGTGTGCGGCAGGTCGGTGGCGGCCGGGCCGAAGAACACATCCACGGTGAAGCGCAGGGCATAGGCCACGCTGAAGGTACCGGCGATGGTTGCGATCACCGGCAGGGCGATTTCCACCCATTGGGTGGAGGAGATAAACACGGTTTCGGCGAAGAACATTTCCTTGGACAGGAAGCCATTGAGCAATGGCACCCCGGCCATGGAGGCGCTGGCGACCATGGCCAGGGTCGCGGTAAACGGGATCAGGCGTACCAGGCCGCTGAGCTTGCGGATATCCCGGGTGCCGCTTTCGTGGTCAATGATGCCCGCAGCCATGAACAGCGAGGCCTTGAATGTGGCGTGGTTGAGGATATGGAACACTGCCGCGACGGCGGCCAGCGGGCTGTTGAGGCCCAGCAGCAGGGTGATCAGGCCCAGGTGGCTGATGGTGGAGTAGGCCAGCAGGCCCTTGAGGTCGTTCTGGAACATCGCGCAATACGCGCCGAGCAACAGGGTCAGGGCGCCGGCGCCACCGACTATCCAGAACCACTCTTCGCTGCCCGACAACGAAGGCCACAGGCGGGCCAGCAGGAACACGCCGGCCTTCACCATCGTGGCCGAGTGCAGGTAGGCCGACACGGGAGTCGGTGCGGCCATGGCGTGGGGGAGCCAGAAGTGGAAGGGGAATTGCGCGCTTTTGCTCAGGGCGCCGATCAGGATCAGCGCCAGCAGAATGGGGTAGAGGGAGTGGGCACGGATCTGGTCACCGGCGGCAAGCACCTGGTCCAGGTCGTAACTGCCGACGACATGGCCGAGCAGCATCACCCCCGCGAGCAGGCACAACCCCCCCGCACCAGTCACCATCAGCGCCATATAGGCGCCACGGCGCGCATCGGAACGGTGGTGCCAATAGCCGATCAGCAGGAACGAGAACAGGCTGGTCAGTTCCCAGAAAAACACGATCTGGATCAGGTTGCCGGAGATCACCAACCCGAGCATCGCGCCCATGAACGCCAGGAAAAACGCGAAGAAACGCGGCACCGGGTCATCCGGCGACATGTAATAACGGGCGTACAAAGACACCAGGCTGCCGATACCCAATACCAGCATCGAGAACAGCCAGGCAAAGCCATCCATGCGCAACACGAAGTTCATGCCCAGGCTGGGCAGCCAGGAGAACTCTTCGCGGATCACGCCACCGTCGGCGATCTGGGGGTAGAGCAGGGCGACTTGTACAGTACCGACCAGGGCCACAAGGCCGGCCAGCAGGGATTCAGTGTTACGTGCGTTGTGCGGCAGCAAGGCCGCCAGACAACTGCCGATGAAAGGCAGAAGCAGTAGAACTATCAGGGACATAGGCTTCTAATCTGCGGTGGTTTGGGATGCATCATACGTGCCGGAAACCGGATTACCAAACGGCAACCTGTGGCAGGATCCTACAAGATGGACCGAAAACGCCCATCTGTCCCTGTAGGAACGAGCTTGCTCGCGAAAAACCTCAGAGCGCTGCGGCGTATCAGCTTACCCGCGTCATCGTTAACGCTCTTCGCGAGCAAGCTCGCTCCTAGCATTGGATTTCTGTTGCCGGGTTTTCATCTCGCTGACAATCACCGCCGCCACAATCAACACTGCCCCGAGCATTGCAATTGGCGGGAAGCGCTCACCGGCGATCCGCCCGATCACCCCGGCCCATACCGGTTCACCGGCATAGATCAGAGTGGCGCGGGTCGGCGAGACGCTTTTCTGCGCCCAGTTCATCGCCAGTTGAATCACCGCACTGGTCAGGCCCAGGCCCACCGCGCTGAACAGCAGTACCCAGGAAAAGTCCGGCAATGCCTCGCCCGTCGGTACTACCAGCAGGAATGAAAGAAGCGACGCAGTGGCCAGTTGCACCACCGTCACCCGGCGCACATCCACCTGGCCGGCATAGGCGCTGATCAGGATGATTTCGGCGGCAATCGCAATGGCGCCGATCAGGGTGGCGATTTCGCCGGGGCTGAAATTCAGCGATGCGCCGGCCGGCCCCGTCAGCAGCATCAAGCCGGCGAAGGCCAGCATGATGCCAATACTCGGCATCAACCCTGGACGGCGCCCCAGCACCAGCCATTGCAGCAGTGGCACAAACGGCACATAGAGCGCGGTGATAAACGCTGACTGGCTGCTGAGGATGGTCTGCAGGCCAATGGTTTGCAGGCCATAGCCAAACATGATCGCCGTGCCGATGAACGCGCCGGCCTTGAGCTCGAATCGCGTCAGGCCACGCAGGTTGCGCAGGGAAAACAGGCCGACCACCAGCGCCGCTGCGGCAAAACGCAGGCCGACGAAGAACATCGGCCCGCTGACGGTCATGGCGTGTTGCACGAGGATAAAGGTGCCGCCCCAGATCATGGTGATCAGCACCAGCACGCATTCGGCTTTGCTGAAGCGGGAAAACAGCGGGGAGGCGGTCGAGGTGGTCATGGCGGCTCTGGTCTTGCAAAGGAAGGGCGCGGAACGCACAATGCGCCGCAGCTGGGCAGTATACTGCGCAAACCCACCGAGTGAGCAATATAGTGCACAAAGAAAATTCGCAACGGGCTTCGGTTCTGCAGCACGTCAGCCAGAACGTTCGTCGCCTGCGTCACGCCGCCGAACTGAGCCAGACCGCCCTGGCGGAAAAATCCGGGGTCAGCCGGCGCATGTTGGTGGCCATCGAGGCGGGTGAAAAGAACGTCAGCCTGTCCACCCTCGACCGCGTGGCCGAAGCCCTGGACGTGGCCTTCAGCGACCTGATCCAGGCGCCCGACGCCCGTGACCACAGCCGCATCAACGAGCTGGCCTGGGCCGGCGAAATCGAGGGCAGCAAGGCTGTATTACTGGCCAAGGCCACCGCCCGGCGCGAGGTCGAGTTGTGGGAGTGGCGCCTGGAACCGGGCGACCGCTACTGCCCGGATCCCGACCTGGAGGGTTGGAGCGAACAGTTGTTCGTGTTCGAAGGCCGCCTGACCCTGGTGGTGGACGACGTCGAAACCATCATCGCCGCCGGTGAGTTCTTCATGTTTCCCAGCCACCAGCCCCATGCCTATCGCAATGAGGGGCCTGTGGCGGTGCGGTTTATCCGCAATGTGGTGATCTAGACCCACACATCATTGAGCATGGTCCGCTCGCCGCCCTGATCGCCGGTATTCAACACCCCACAGGGCTCGACCAGCAGTAATTTCACCTCGCCCTCGGCATACGGCTTGTGTTCCACGCCCTTGGGCACCACGAACATCTCGCCGGCGCCGATCTGTACCGCGCCATCGCGAAAATCAATCCGCAGCACGCCATCGAGGACGATAAACGTCTCATCGGTATCCGCGTGGCTGTGCCAGACAAAATCCCCCTCGATCTTTACCACCTTGAATTGGTAGTCGTTCATCTGTGCGACGACCTTGGGCGTCCATTGCTCGCTGAACAGGCTGTATTTGTGCGCAAAGTTGATGGCGGTGTAGGCGGGCATGGCAGTCATCTCAGTTGATTCGGGAAAGGCCTGACCTTAAGTGCAACGCGAAAACCGGTATTGAATGATCGTGCGATTGTCAGCTCAATAGAAACGTTATATTGTATCTATCAATAACGATTCTCATGTGCCGCCAAGCCTGAGGTCGGCTTGTTTATTTTCGGCTCAAGGGATTGCAGATGAACCAGTTGCACGGGATAGCTCCGCGGTTTTCAACATTGTTAGTGGCGGGCGTGCTGTCCTCGCTTCCCGGCGTGCCCGTAGCGGCGCAGGAACGCGAAGAGTCAGTCACCGAACTTGAAGCCACCCAAGTCAGCGCGCCGCTGAACAAGGCGCTGGAGGTCAATGCCGGTGGTTTCGGCGCCAAGGACGCCATGGAAATCCCCCTGGCCATCCAGAGCTATTCCAGCAAGACCATCGCCGACAGCTCCGCGCGCACCGCCGTGGATGTGCTGAGCCTCGACCCTTCGGTGCTCAGCTCGTCTGGCGGCAGCGGCTTTGACAACTTCCGCCTGCGCGGCTTTGCCATGGATAACTTCAACACCATCCGCCGCGACGGCCTGACCCTGGCCCCGCACCACGATGTGCCCCTGGAAAACGTCGAGCGCATCGATGTGCTCAAGGGCCCGTCGGGTTTCCTCTACGGCTTCAACTCGCCGGGCGGCACCATCAACTACATCCTCAAGCGCCCGACCCTGGAGCCGCTGCTCAATGTCAGCGTACAGGGCTCGTCATTGCTCGGCCGCTACGTGGCGATTGATACCAGTGACTCATTCAACGACGGCGCCTTTGGCTATCGCCTGAATGCCGGCTACGAAAAAAACGGTGACTTCGATCACGCCCGCGACATGGAGCGCAAGTTTATCGGCCTGGCCACCGACTTTCGCTTGAGCGACCGTGCGCTGTTGCAACTGAACGCCGACTGGTCACGCAAATCCACGGTCTCCGACCCGTTGCTGCGTGCCGACCAGAGTGGCCGGGCCAACCCGCTGGACCCCTCCAGCTATGTACTGCCGCCCAAGGTCAATCGCCGGGATCTGCTGACCGGCTCCTGGTTCCGTCACCAGACCGAAGGCGCCAACCTCGACGCCAAGTTCGAGTACGAACTGGATGACAACTGGACCTCCGTGACCCAGGGCAACTACTCGCGGGTCGAGCGCCATGGCGGCTACAACGATCTGTTTGGGATCAAGCCCAACGGGGACATTGGCTCGGCCGACTTTTACGTGTCCCGTGGTGAAGTGTTCAGCACCTGGTCGCTGCAGTCTTACCTGGCCGGCAAGTTCGCCACCGGCAACATCTATCACGACGTGTTCTTTGGCACCGGCTACAAGCAGTTCAAGGATGTCAGCCCGTTCTGGGATTCGGTGGACAGCGGCACTGCGGGCATTGGCATCGGCGACGTCTCGGTAGGCAACATCCTGCACCCGGTCAACCCGCCCAAGTGGCATTTCGGCCCGGAGCGGCCCACCGACTTTGTGTCCTCCATCAAGGAAACCTCGGTCTTTGCCAGCGACCTGATTTCCCTCACCGAACAATTCCAGGTGATGCTCGGCGGGCGTTATATCTGGTACCGCGCCGATGAACTGTCGGCCATCGCGCCTTCGCAAAGCCATAACGTGTTCGTGCCCAGTGCCGCGCTGATCTACCGGCCGTGGGACAGCCTGATGACGTACGTCAGCTACTCCAAAGGCTTTGAAAAGGGTGACTACGCACCCTACAACGCGAGCAACGCCAACCAGCCCACCGATGCCATCGAGTCCAAGCAGTACGAGGTGGGCCTGAAGCTGGACCTCAATGAGCGCCTGAACCTGGGCCTGGCGGTGTTCGATATCCGGCGCCGGGCCAGTTACCTGAACACCAGCAACACCTATGTCAGCAACGGCGAATACCATCACCGTGGCGCCGAGTTGACCCTGTCCAACCGCGTCACCGATGCCCTGACCCTCACCGCCAATGCGGCTTACCTGTCCACGCGCATGGAAGATGTCGATGACGTCACGGTAGAAGGCAAGCGCACCGAAAGCGTGCCCAAGTGGAAAGGCGCGGTCGGTGCCCTGTATAGGGTGGCCGCCGTGCCCGGCCTATCGTTGGACAGCACCGTCAGCTATGTCGGCAGTCGCCCGGTGGATGCGCAGAACAGCGGCTACATCCCCAGCTATACCTTGCTCGACGCCGGTGTCAGCTACCGCTCGAAACTGGCGGATACCCCCGTGACCTACCGCCTGCACGGCAAGAACCTGACCAACAAGTACTACTACGCCAGTGCCTACTATCAAGGCGGGCTGGATGTAGGGCGTGAGCGCGAAGTATTCCTCTCGGCCAAGTTCGAGTTCTAGAACCATGACTTATTCCAGCTCATTGCCCGGCCTGCGCCACCTGTGGGTCGAGCGCTTGCTTGAGCAGCATCCGGGCACGTTGACCGAGCTGGTTGACGGTCTCGGCTCGCCGCTGCATCTGCTGTGCCCGCAGGTATTCCACGCCAATGTCGAAGCCTTCCAGCACAGCTTTACCCAGGCCCAGACGCGCGGCAGCCTGTTGTTCGCGAAGAAGGCCAATAAGGCCAACTGCTTTATCCAGGCCTGCGCCCAGTGTGCGATTGGCGTGGATGTAGCCAGCGTCGGTGAGCTGCAAAAGGCCCTGGCGGGCGGGGTCGCCGGCAGTGATATCGGCGTGTCCGGCCCGCGCAAGAGCGATCAATTGCTGGGGCTGAGCCTGAGCCATCAATGCCTGTTGGCGGTGGACTCCCTGGAGGAACTGCTGCGTATCCAACAACTGGCCCAATCCCTGCGACAACGGGCGCATCTGTTGCTGCGTTATTGCCCCAGCAACCAGCCCCACAGCCGTTTCGGCCTCAATGCGCGGGAGTGCGACCAGGCCTTGATGTTCTGCCGCCAACATGCGGCGAACCTGGACCTGCAAGGCTTTTCTTTTCACCTGGGCGGCTACGACACCGAACAGCGTGCGCAAGTCGCCAGCCACCTGGTCGACCTGTGCCTGGCCAGTGAGTTGGACAATTGCCGCACCGTGAACCTGGGCGGTGGTTTTGCCGTGCGCTATGTCGACCCGGCGCAATGGCAGGCCTTTATGGCCGAGGACTGCGCCGAGCGCTATCACAGCGACAAGGGCTTCGCCGGTTTCTACCCCTATGGTGCGCCGCGCGCCGGCGCCGAGGCCCTCGACGACATCCTCGCCACACCCGTCAGTCCCGGCCTGAGCCTGGCGCAAAAAGTCATCGAATACGGCGTGCGGCTGCTCATCGAACCCGGCCGCGCCTTGCTCGACCAGGCCGGCATCAGCGTGTTCCGCGTGCAGGGTGTCAAGGACCGCAGCGCCAGCGACGGCTATGCGCTGGTCACTGTGCAGGGCAGCAGCTTCAACCTCTCCGAGCAGTGGTTCAACAGCGAATTTTTGCCCGACCCACTGTTGCTGCCGGCCACACCGCGGGCGCGGTCGCCCTTTGTCGCCTGCATCGGCGGGGCCACCTGCCTGGAGTCAGACATGCTGACCTGGCGCAAGGTCGCCTTCGATTACCCGATCCAGGCGGGTGACTTGCTTATCTACCTCAATACCGCCGGCTATCAGATGGACTCCAACGAGTCGCCCTTTCACGAAGCCCCCTTGCCACACAAAGTGGTGCTGGAGCTGCGTAACCGACACCTGCGCTGGAAGCTGGACAGCCTGGCTTGAGCGTGCAAACCCTTCCACAAGGAGTCTTGAGTGAACAGTTTGAAAAAAGCCGCGGCCCCCGCCGATCTATGGGTGCTCCCCCAGGCCGCGCTCGAAGACCTGGGCGTGAGTTACCGCGAAGTCCTGCAGGTGGTCGAGCAGGCGTACAAGGCCTTGCGCAGCGGCGATTCGCAGAACCCGCTCAAGACCATTGTCGAGCCGGCTGACCGCCGCTCCATCAGCTACTCGATGGTCGGCCGCGATGGCGCCAGCCACACGGTGGGCTTCAAGGTGGTGTACGAACACGATCCGCAACGCACCCGCGATGCCTATCAGTTCCACTCGTTCATCTTCCTGTGTGATGACCGCACCGGCCACCCGATTGCCCTGATGGACGTGGTCAAGCTCGGCCCGCTGCGCACCTCGGCGACCTCGGCGCTGATGGCCAGGGCTGCGTGCCCGGATGCTCGCACGGCGCTGGTGGTGGGTACCGGTGTGCAAGGCCAGATCGCCTTGCCGATGTTGCTGGCGGCCATGCCTGACCTGGAGCGCTTGTATGTCTACGGGCACTACGCCGAGGGCTTGCGTGCGGTGCGCGAAAACCTGCACAAACACTACCCGCTGCGCGATGTGATCGTGGTCGATGACCTGCAGGCTGCGGCGGGCGAGGCCGATATCATCCTCGGCGTGGCCGGGCTTTCGGCGCGCCAGCAAGTACAGCGTGCCTGGCTCAAGCCTGGCGCGGTGGCGGTGCTGGTGGGCTATGGCATCGATGCCGACGTGCTGCACGGCGCCGACTACCGCATCGCCACCGATACCGCGCAAATGCAGGTCACCAGCGCCGACCTGGCGGCCGCCGATGGCAGCCTGCCTGAGGTGGACGCCGAACTGCCGGATATCCTCCTGGGCCGGGCGCCCGCACGGCGCCATCCCGATGATGTGGTGTTTGCCTACAACAGCGGCATGGTGGTGACCGATGTCGCCCTCGGCCGCTTGATGGCCGATCGCGCGCTGGCGCAGAACCGTGGGCAGAGGGTCCAGCTATGGTCGGCCTGAATGCCGCACAACCCGGCGCCTGGCGCGCCGACAGCCGGGCGCTGCTGTTGCTGGCACTGCCGCTGATCCTGACCAACCTGGCGTATGTGGCCCTGACCACCATCGATATCGTGGTGCTCGGCACCCTGGGCGCCAAGGAGTTGGCTGCCGGTGGCCTGGCGCTCGCACTGTTCAACCAGTTGCGCACCACCGGCACCGGGCTGGTCACGGGCGTCAGCAACCTGGTGGCGCAAGCCAACGCAAGGGGCGATGAGGCTCAAGTGCGTGCGCTGCTGGTGGCGGGCCTGTTCTGGGCCACCGTCAGTGGCCTGGTGTTTATGGGCGTATTGTTGGCGTTGCGCCAACCACTGACATGGCTCGGCCAGGACGCCAGCGTAGTGGCCGGTGCCATGGACTTCCTATTGATTATTGCCCCTGGCCTGTTGCCGTGCCTGTGGTTCCAGGCGCTGCGCCACTTCACGGTCGGCCTCAAATTCCCCGGCCCGTTGCTGGCGATCACCTTGGTGTCGATCGTTCTCACGGCGGCCCTGAACTACGTACTGGTGTTCGGCAAGCTGGGCCTGCCGGCCTATGGGCTGGCGGGGGTGGCGATCACCAGCGCGGTGGTGTTCTTGCTGTCGTTCCTGATGTTCCTCGCGGTAGTACTGACCCATCGGCGCCTGGCCGGTTACTTCACGCTTGCGCACTTGCGCTTTTCGCCGGACGCGCTCAAGGCCGTGTGGAAGCTCGGCCTGCCGATTGCCGGGACCTACGCCAGCGAGGCTGGGTTCTTCAGCGTGCTGACCTTGCTGATCGGCACCCTGGGCATGGAAGCGCTGGCGGCGCAGACGGTGCTCAACCAGATCATCTACATCGTGTTCATGTTCTCGGCGGGGATCTCCCATGCCGCTTCCATCCATATCAGCGAGGCCTGCGGCACCGGGCAGTATCAGCGCGCCCGGCAACTGGGGCGCCTGGGGCTGGGCCTCGGGGTGCTGGTGATGCTGCTGTTTGCGATTCCCTACGCGCTGCTGCCCGAACAGGTGATCGGCCTGTTTATCAGCACCGAACACGCCAACAACCTGGATGCCGTGCGCCTGGCGACCACCGGTTTGTTGATCGCCATCGTCCTGCAGGTGTTCGACGCCAGCCAGAACATCGGCAACGGCATCCTGCGCGGCATTGGCGATACGGCGGGACCGCTGCGGATTTCACTGTTCGGCTACTGGCTGGTGGGCCTGCCCGCTGCCTGGTTGCTGGGCATTGTCAGCCCTTACGGGATCTTTGGCGTATGGGCCGGTTTGGCGATTGGCCTGGCGGCCACGGCGTTGCTGCTGATCGTCTCGTTTGAACGGCAACTCAAGGCGCTGGACCGCGCGGGCGCCATCGCACTGTCATAACAAGGAGGTGTTCCATGCATCAAGACAACCCCGCACAGCGCATTGAGGCGCTGGTGCGGCCCAGTGTGCGGCGCTTGCCCCTGTATGATCCGGGCGCCGATCCACGTCAGTTGGGTACGCCCACGGTGACCAAACTGTCCAACTGCGAAAACCCGCTGGGCATGTCGCCGGCAGCCGCGGCAATGCTTGCGCAACAGGGCGGGGCAGGGCTTGCGCGCTACCCCGACCCCACAGGCCGTGCGCTGCGGCAACTGATCGGCGGGCATTTGGATGTGGATCCCGCCAGGCTGATCCTCGGCAATGGCTCAGAAAACATCCTCGAGCTGTTGTGCCTGGCGCTGCTTGATCCCCAGGATCGGGTAGTCACCCAGCAACCCTGTTTCAGCCTGCATGAAAGCCTGCCGCTGATGATGGGGGCGACGGTGGACAAGGTGCCGCTCAACCCAGACTTCAGCGTCAACCTGCACGCCTGGAGCACGGCGCTCAAGCAACCGGCCAAGCTGTTGATGCTCAGCACGCCCTGCAATCCGGTGGGCACGGCGCTGTCCAGTGCCGAGCTGACGGCCCTGATTGCCGCCGCCCATCCCGACACCTTGCTGGTGATCGACGAGGCGTACTTCGAGTTCGTCGAGGACGGCGCCGATGCCCTGGCGATCCTCGGCGCACAGTCGCGGCCGTGGATCATCCTGCGCACGTTCTCCAAGGCGTATGGGTTGGCGGGGCTGCGGATCGGTTATGGCATCGCTTCGCACTCCAGCCTCATCGATGCGCTGCACCGGGTGCGCACGCCGTACAACGTCAATCAAGCGGCCCAAGAGGCGGCCAAGGCCGCTTGGCTCGACCCGCACCATGTGAAGCGCAGCCGCGAGTTTGTCGCCAGCGAGCGCCGACGCCTGACTCAAGGGTTGCAGGCTGCGGGGTTTCGTGTGGCGCCGTCCCAGGCCAATTTCCTGTTTATCGATACCGCCCGCAACGCCCTGGAAGTGGTCGACGAACTGCTCAAGGACGGGATCATCGTCAAGGCCTGGCGTGAGCCTGGGTACAGCGGTTTCATCCGCGTGTCCCTGGGCCTGGCCCACGAAAACCAGGCGTTTCTCGCCAGCCTGCAACGCGCCGTCACGGCCCTGGCCGGATAAGCGCCGCGCCGGTTTTTCATACTGCCCAGAGGTTGCCATGATCAACACTTGCCTGTCCGAGCTGATCGGCGATACGCCGCTGCTCAAATTGTGCGTCACCGAAAACGGCAGCTGCGTGCTGCTCAAATTGGAGCAATTCAACCCCACCGGCACCGCCAAGATCCGCATGGCCCGGCAGATGCTCGACGAGGCGCAGGCCTCGGGGCAGCTCAAGCCGGGTGGGCGGATTGTCGAGTCGACCTCGGGCAACACCGGGTTGGGCCTGGCGTTGCTGGCTGCCGAGCGAGGTTACCGCTTCACTGCGGTGGTCGATGAACACGCCAGCCCCGACAAACTGCTTGCGATGCAAGCCTTTGGTGCGCAACTGGTGCGGGTCGGCGACCCCGGTGGCGGGCTGGCCACCGCCGACCGCGATGCCACGGCCGAGCGCATCGCCGTTGAGCAGGGCGCCTACTGGACCCGCCAGCATCACAACCCGGCCAATGCCAACGGCTACACGCAACTGGCCGAGGAACTGCGCGCGGTGCTTGGCGATGAAATCCACTACCTGGTGGGCGCCGTGGGCACCGGTGGCTCGCTGTGCGGTACCGCGCGCGCCTTGAAACGCCATGCCCACAGCCTGCAAGTGATCGGTGTCGAACCCTGCGGCTCGGTGATCTTCGGCGGCCCCGGTGCGCCGTATCACCAGTCCGGCACCGGCACCCCACAAGGCGCAGAAATCGGTGCCGTGGTCGACTACGCACTGATCGACAAAGGTCTTACCGTCAGTGATGCCCAGGCCTTTGAAACCGCGCGCTACCTGGCCCGGCATTACGGCCTGCTGCTGGGCGGTTCGGCAGGCGGAGTTATCTACCAGGCCCTGCGCGAGGCACGGCATGCGCCGGCCCATAGCGTGATCGTGGCGCTGGTGTGTGATGGCGGCGAAAAATACCTCGATACGGTGTTCAACGACCAATGGATGGCAGATCGGCAGTTGCTGGCGCCCCAGGTGCATCGCGAACTGGAGCAGTGGTTGGGCGCGCTGCCTCAGCTCAAGCAGCAAGCCTAGCGGCTTGCCTGGGGCGCCGGCCTTCGCTACTGTGGCGCCCCGCCCGCGTGAGCCCCGCCATGAGTGACACCACTGTCGAACTGATCCAAACCGGCCCGGAACAGGCCGAACTGATCTGCAACCTCTACCAGTTTTATGCCTATGAATCCTCGGATTGGGAACAGGAAGATGTCGAGCAGGACGGCCGCTTCTACATCCATGAAGAACACCTGGCGCGCTACTGGCAAGAGCCGCAGTGGAGCGCCAACCTGCTGTTGGTGGACGGCTACATCGCCGGATTCCTACTGATTGAGCGCAGCGAGCTGCCGGGGATCAACGCCCTGGAGCTGGCCGACCTGTTTATCCTCAAACGCTACCGACGCAAGGGCATCGGCCGTGCCCTGGCCACCCAGGTACTGACCAGCGGCGAGGCTGACTGGCTGGTGCGTTTCTACGACCAGGACGAAGCCTCCCAGGCGTTCTGGCGCAGTGTGCTGGACAACCTGCCGCGCCCGGTGCAGGCCATTGAGCTGGATGACGAACCGCAGTTGTTGAGCTTTTTGGTAACCCGGGCGGTGGTTCACTGACCTGTGGGAGCGGGTAGGTGTTTGTCTGGATTACCGCCGATTGACTTCGGTTGAACGGTGGGGCGGCTATGCTGGTCAACTGACCTTCAATGTCGATGCAAACAGGTGACCGCAATGGCCAAGACTTACAGCTACGCCGCCCGTGACGCCAAGGATGCCCTCAAACCCTTTACCTTCGAGCGCCGTACCCCCGGTGCTGACGATGTACAGATCGATATCCTCTATTGCGGGGTGTGCCACTCCGACTTGCACACGGTACGCAACGAGTGGAACAACACCCTCTATCCGTCGGTGCCGGGCCATGAAATTGTTGGCCGGGTGACAGCGGTGGGGGCCAATGTCAGCCGCTTCAAGGTCGGCGACCTGGCTGGCGTCGGTTGTATGGTCGACAGCTGCCAGCACTGCGAATCCTGCGCCGAGGGCGAGGAGCAGTACTGCGAGAGCGGCTTTACCGGCACCTACAACGGTCCGGTGTTTGGTGGCGAGAACACCTTTGGCGGCTACTCGGACAACATCGTGGTCAAGGAGAAGTTCGTCCTGCGCATCTCCCACGACGAGGCGCAACTGGCGGCCGTGGCGCCGCTGTTGTGTGCCGGCATCACCACCTATTCGCCGCTGCACCACTGGAAGGTCGGGCCTGGGCAGAAGGTCGGCGTGGTCGGCCTCGGTGGCCTGGGGCATATGGCGGTGAAAATCGCCCATGCCATGGGCGCCCACGTGGTGTTGTTCACCACCTCGCCGAACAAGCGCGAAGACGGCCTGCGCCTCGGGGCCGACGAAGTGGTGGTGTCGAAGAACCCGGACGAAATGGCCAAGGTCGCCAACAGCCTGGACTTCATCCTCAATACCGTGGCCGCGCCCCATGACCTGGACGCGTTCCTCAACCTGCTCAAGCGCGACGGCACCATGACCCTGGTGGGCGCACCGGACAGCCCGCACCCATCGCCCACGGTATTCAACCTGATCTTCAAGCGTCGCAGCCTGGCCGGCTCATTGATAGGCGGCATCCAGGAGACCCAGGACATGCTGGACTTCTGCGCCCGGCACGGCATCGTCTCGCAGATTGAGATGATTGATATCCAGGGCATCAACGAATCCTATGAGCGCATGCTCAAGGGCGATGTGAAATACCGCTTCGTGATCGATATGGACAGCCTCAAGCGCGAGATCCAGGCGGCCTGAGAGCCCTCGCCA
>NZ_MIFU01000083.1:0-82495 GCF_001855215.1 Pseudomonas sp. 06C 126
TGTGGCGAGCGGGCTTGCCCCGCGCTGGGCGGCAAAGCCGCCCCAACAGCCTCACCACGCTCTGCCAGATATACCGAGGGGAATGGTTTTGGGTCTGCTGCGCAGCCCAGCGGGGGACAAGCCCCCTTGCCACAGAGGTCTACGCAGCACCCTGGAACTCGCTGCCAACACTGGCTTTTCTTGTGGCGAGCGGGCTTGCCCCGCGCTGGGCGGCAAAGCCGCCCCAATAGCCTCACCAAGTCCTGCCAGATACACCGAGGGGGCTTGTCCCTCTAGCCAGAGGGACCCATGCAGCCCTTAGTTGTCGTATCCCAGGTTCGGCGCCAGCCAGCGTTCGGTCACGCTCAGGTCTTGCGCTTTGCGTGCGGTGTAGCTCGTCACCTGGTCCTTGTCGATCTTGCCCACGGCGAAGTACTGCGCCTGCGGGTGGGCGAAGTACCAGCCGCTGACCGCCGCTGCCGGGAACATCGCGTAGTGCTCGGTGAGGAACACACCGCTGCGCCCAGCGTGCATTTCGCGGGCCTCAGGGTCCAGCAACTGGAACAATTGGGCCTTCTCGGTGTGATCCGGGCACGCCGGGTAGCCTGGGGCAGGGCGGATGCCGCTGTACTGCTCTTTGATCAGAGCCTCGTTATCCAGCGCTTCGTCCTTGGCGTAACCCCAGTAGTCCTTACGCACCTGCTGGTGCAGCCACTCGGCGCAGGCCTCGGCCAGGCGGTCGGCCAGGGCCTTGACCATGATCGAGTTGTAGTCGTCGCCCGCATCCTGGTAGGCCTTGGCCACCTCTTCGGCGCCGATGCCGGCGGTGGTAATAAACCCGCCGATGTAGTCGGTCACGCCGCTGTCCTTGGGCGCCACAAAGTCGGCCAGGGAGAAGTTCGGCTTGCCGTCGGTCTTGATGATCTGCTGGCGCAGGTGGTGCAACTTGGCAATCGGCTGGCCATCGTCGCCGTACACTTCCAGGTCATCGTCCTGCACCTGGTTGGTCGGCCAGAAGCCGAACACCGCGCGGGCGCTGATGAGTTTTTCGTCGATCAGCTTCTTGAGCATCTCCTGGGCGTCGGCGTACAGCGCGGTGGCGGCTTCACCCACCACTTCATCGGTGAGGATGCGCGGGAATTTGCCGGCCAGATCCCAGGAAATAAAGAACGGCGTCCAGTCGATGTATTCGGCCAGGACCTTGAGGTCGATATTGTCCAGCACCTTGGCCCCGGTAAACGTCGGCTTGACCGGGGTGTAGGTGCCCCAGTCGAACTGGGGCTTCTTGGCGATGGCCGCCGCGTAGCTCAGGCGCTCGGTGCGGGCGCTGCGGTTCGAAGTGCGCTCACGCACGTCGATGTATTCCAGGCGGGTCTTCTCGACAAAGCCGGCCTTGAGTTCCTTGGACAGCAGCTGTGTGGCCACGCCCACCGCACGCGAGGCGTCGGTCACGTAGATCACCGCATCGTTGCTGTACTTGGGTTCGATCTTCACCGCCGTATGCGCTTTGGAGGTGGTGGCGCCGCCGATCATCAATGGCAGGTGGAAGTCCTGGCGCTGCATTTCGCGGGCCACGTGCACCATTTCATCCAGGGACGGCGTGATCAGCCCGGACAGGCCGATGATGTCGCACTTCTGCTCCTTGGCCACCTGCAGGATTTTTTCCGCCGGTACCATCACGCCCAGGTCGACGATGTCGTAGCCGTTGCAACCGAGTACCACACCGACAATGTTCTTGCCGATATCGTGCACGTCACCCTTGACCGTGGCCATGAGGATCTTGCCCTTGGCTTCCGGCTTGTCGCCCTTTTCAAGTTCAATGAACGGGATCAGGTGAGCCACGGCCTGCTTCATCACCCGGGCGGACTTGACCACCTGGGGCAGGAACATTTTGCCGGCGCCGAACAGGTCGCCGACGATGTTCATGCCGGACATCAGCGGGCCCTCAATCACCTCGATCGGGCGCGCGAAGGACAGCCGCGACTCTTCAGTGTCTTCGACGATATGGGTAGTGATGCCCTTGACCAGCGCGTGTTCCAGGCGCTTGTTGACGTCCCAGCCACGCCATTCCTCGGTCTCGGCTTCCTTGACGCTGCCATCCCCCTTGTACTTGTCGGCGATAGCGAGGAGGGCATCGGTGCCTTCCGGCGTGCGGTTGAGTACCACGTCTTCGACGGCGTCGCGCAACTCGGCGGGGATCTGGTCGTAGATCTCCAACTGGCCGGCGTTGACGATGCCCATGGTCAAGCCGTTGCGGATCGCATACAGCAGGAACACCGAGTGGATCGCCTCGCGCACCGGGTTGTTGCCACGGAACGAGAACGACACGTTGGACACGCCGCCAGAGGTCAGCGCGTAGGGCAGCTCATCGCGGATATAGGCACAGGCGTTGATAAAGTCCACGGCGTAGTTGTTGTGCTCTTCGATACCGGTGGCCACGGCGAAGATGTTCGGGTCGAAGATAATGTCTTGCGGCGGGAAGCCCACCTCATTGACCAGGATGTCGTAGGAGCGCTTGCAGATTTCTTTCTTGCGCGCCTCGGTGTCGGCCTGGCCGGCTTCGTCGAACGCCATCACCACCACCGCCGCGCCGTAGCGCTTGCACAGCTTGGCGTGATGGATGAACTGCTCGACGCCTTCCTTCATGCTGATGGAGTTGACGATGCCCTTGCCCTGGATGCATTTGAGGCCGGCCTCGATCACTTCCCACTTGGAGGAGTCGATCATGATCGGTACCCGCGAGATATCCGGTTCGCCGGCAATCAGATTGAGGAAGGTCACCATGGCCTTCTTCGAATCGAGCATGCCCTCGTCCATGTTGATATCGATCACCTGGGCGCCGGCTTCCACCTGCTGCAGGGCAACTTCCAGGGCTTCGGTGTAGTTGTCTTCGCGGATCAACCGGGCGAACTTGGCCGAGCCGGTGATGTTGGTGCGCTCGCCGACGTTGACGAACAGCGACTGGCGATCGATGGTAAACGGCTCCAGGCCCGACAGGCGGCAGGCCTTGGGGATGTCCGGGATCGGGCGCGGCGCGTAGCCGGCCACGGCCTTGGCGATGGCTTCGATATGCCCCGGCGTGGTGCCGCAGCAGCCGCCGACGATATTGAGGAAGCCACTCTGGGCAAACTCTTCGATGACCTTGGCGGTTTCCGAGGGCAACTCGTCGTACTCGCCGAATTCGTTGGGCAGGCCGGCGTTGGGGTGCGCGGACAAGTAGGTGTCGGCCTTGTTCGACAGCTCTTCGAGGTACGGCCGCAACTCACTGGCGCCCAGGGCGCAGTTCAAACCCACGGAAATCGGTTTGGCGTGGGCGATGGAGTTCCAGAACGCCTCGGTGGTCTGGCCCGACAGGGTGCGCCCGGAGGCGTCGGTGATGGTCCCGGAAATCATGATCGGCAGCTCGACGCCAAGCTCTTCATATACGCCTTGTACGGCGAAGATTGCAGCCTTGGCGTTGAGGGTGTCGAAGATGGTTTCGATGAGGATCATGTCCGCACCGCCTTCGATCAGGCCTTTGGTGGCCTCGGTGTAGTTCTCCACCAGTTCATCGAAGGTGACGTTGCGGTAGCCGGGGTTGTTCACGTCGGGCGACAGCGAGCAGGTACGGCTGGTCGGGCCGAGCACGCCGGCGACAAAGCGCGGTTTGTCCGGGGTCTCGAGGGTCTTGGCGTCGGCGACTTTACGCGCCAGGCGCGCGCCTTCCAGGTTCAGCTCATAGGCCAGCGCCTCCATGCCGTAGTCGGCCTGGGACACCTGGGTGGCGTTGAAGGTGTTGGTTTCGAGGATATCGGCGCCGGCATCCAGATACGCCTTCTCGATCCCGCCGATTACGTCCGGGCGGGTCAGGATCAACAGGTCGTTATTGCCCTTGACGTCACTTGGCCAGTCGGCAAAGCGTTTGCCGCGGTAGTCCTCTTCCTCCAGCTTGTAGCTCTGGATCATCGTGCCCATGCCGCCATCGAGGATCAGGATGCGTTCCTTGAGGGCTTGCTGGAGGGCTTGCAGGCGAGTGCTACGATCGGACATGGGACTACTCTAATCAGGCATTACGGAGGGCGTGGATCATAGCAAACCTGTGCGCTTTTAGAGCATGCCCTGGTTTTGCATGAATATCGCTCATGTTGATGGGGTGCCGACATCGGTAGAATCGCGGCAATTTTTCAGCGCACGCATTGAATCGGGACCGGATACATGTCACTTCGCCTCATTACCAGCGCCGCCTTGGCGCTGGTCGCCTGTATCGCACAGGCCAACGGACCCGCCCCGGCGATTTCCTATACCCGCGACATTCAACCGATCTTCACCGAGAAATGCGTGGCTTGCCATGCCTGCTATGACTCTGCCTGCCAGCTCAACCTGGGCAGTGGCGAAGGCGCGGCACGCGGCGCAAGCAAGGCGCCGGTGTATGACGGCGAGCGCAGCCAGGCGTCGCAGCCGACCCGGTTGTTTTATGACGCCTTTGGCAAGGCCGCCTGGCAACGCCAGGGCTTTGCCTCCGTACTGGATGCCCAGGGCTCCCAGGCTGCGTTGATGGCGCGCATGCTGGAGCTGGGCCATAACACCCCCTTGGCACCCAATGCCAAGTTGCCCGATGACATTGTGCTGGGCCTGAACCGCCAGAACATGTGCCCGCTGCCGGGGGAGTTCGACGCCTACGCAGGCGCGCATCCCAAGGAAGGCATGCCCCTGGCCGTCACTGGGCTGACCGACCAGCAATACCAGACCTTGCAGCGCTGGCTCGCGTCCGGCGCGCCGATTGATGAGCAAGGCCTGGCGCCCAATGCCCAGGAAGCCTTGCAGGTGCAGCAATGGGAAAACCTGCTGAACCAGCCCGGTGCCCGCGAAAGCCTGGTGGCGCGCTGGTTGTTCGAGCATTTGTTCCTTGCCCACATCTATTTCGAAGGCGGTGAGCCGGGGCATTACTTCCAATGGGTGCGCTCGCGTACGCCCAGCGGCCAGCCGATCGACCTGATCAACACCCGTCGCCCCAATGACGACCCGGGCACCCAGGTGTACTACCGCCTGTGGCCGGTACAAGGGGTGATCGTGCACAAGACCCACATTACCTACCCGTTCAGCGCGGCGAAGATGGCGCGGATCAAGTCGCTGTTCTACAGCGGCGACTGGCAGGCCATGGCGCTGCCGGGCTACGGCCCTGGCCGTCGGGCCAACCCGTTCGAAACCTTCGAGGCGATCCCGGCCAAGGCGCGCTATCAGTTCATGCTCGATAACGCCGAATACTTCGTGCGCACCTTTATCCGTGGGCCGGTGTGCCGGGGGCAGATTGCCACGGATGTGATCCGCGACAACTTCTGGACCCTGTTCCAGGATCCGGACCACGACCTGTACATCACCGATGCCCGTTATCGCGGCCAGGCCACGCCGTTGCTTGCCATGCCGGGGCAGAACGATGACGTGGGCAGTGTGTTGAGCCTGTGGCTGGCCTACCGCGACAAACGCAATCAATACGAGGCCCTGCGCCGCGACAACTATGCTGACTTACCGGCGCCTGGCTGGCCGAGCCTGTGGGCAGGCAATGACAACGCCTTGCTGAGCATCTTCCGCCATTTCGATAGCGCCTCGGTGACCAAGGGCTTGATTGGCGAAGTGCCGCAGACGATGTGGTTGTTCGATTTCCCGTTGCTGGAGCGCACCTATTACCAGTTGGCGGTCAACTTCGACGTATTCGGCAATGTCTCGCACCAGGCCCAGACCCGCCTGTATTTCGACCTGATCCGCAATGGCGCCGAACAGAACTTCCTGCGCTTGATGCCGGCGGATTCGCGCGATGGATACCTGGATGACTGGTACCAGAACAGCGGCAAGGTCAAGCTGTGGCTGGACTATGAAGCCATCGACAACGACAAGCCAACGGGCCTGAAGCTGGATGAAAAGGACCCGAAACGCGACTTTGCCAACCAGTTGCTCGCCCGTTATGGCAATTTGAACGCCAGCCCCGACCCGATCAACCGCTGTATCAGCGCCTATTGCTCGCGTCCCGGTATCGATCCGCAACTGCGCGATGCCGAACAGACCCTCAGCCGCCTGACTTCCAGGCCGGCGGCCGGGCTCAAGGTGATCGAGCAATTGCCGGAAGCCACCTTGCTGCGCATCCAGACCCGCAGTGGCAAGCGCGAGGTCTACAGCCTGCTGCGCAACCGTGCCCACAGCAACGTGGCGTTTATGCTGGGCGAGGCCTATCGCTACCAGCCGGGCCTGGATACCCTGACGATCTACCCGGGCGTACTCAGCAGCTACCCCAACTTCATCTTCAACGTGCCGGCCGAGGATGTGCCTGAGTTCGTCGAGGACATGGAGTTGGCCAGGGATACCAAGCGTTTTGAGCGGATTGTCGAGCGCTGGGGCATCCGCCGCAGTCACCCGCAGTTCTGGGAGTACTTCCACGATCTGTCGCAGTACCTGCACGAAACCACGCCGGTGGAAGAGGGTGTGTTGGATATGAACCGCTACGAGAACCTGTAGATGTGGATTTGCCTGACAAAAATACTAGGACTTTGTGCCGCCGGGGCGATTGGCGTAAACTGCCGGCAAGCCTGTGAGGAGTTCCCATGACTGCCATAACCATTACCGACGCCGCCCACGATTACCTGGCCGATCTGCTGTCCAAGCAGAACACCCCGGGCATCGGCATCCGCGTCTTCATCACCCAGCCGGGCACCCAGTACGCAGAGACGTGCATTGCCTACTGCAAGCCGGGGGAAGAGAAGCCTGAAGATACCGCGCTGGGGCTCAAGAGCTTCACTGCGTACATCGATGCCTTCAGCGAAGCGTTCCTTGACGATGCCGTGGTCGACTACGCCACTGATCGCATGGGCGGCCAACTGACCATCAAGGCCCCCAACGCCAAGGTGCCGAACGTCAATGCCGACAGCCCGGTCAACGAGCGCATCAATTATTACCTGCAGACCGAGATCAACCCGGGCCTGGCCAGCCATGGCGGCCAGGTCAGCCTGATCGACGTGGTGGATGACGGCATCGCCGTGCTCAAGTTCGGTGGCGGCTGCCAGGGCTGTGGCCAGGCTGACGTGACCTTGCGTGAAGGTATCGAGCGTACGTTGCTCGAGCGCATCCCCGAGCTCAAGGGCGTACGTGATGTGACCGACCATACGCAGAAAGAAAACGCCTACTACTAAGGCGTTCGCTGCAAACAAAAAACGGCGCCCGTGAGCGCCGTTTTTTATTGATTTAAATTAATGAGTTACACGAGCTATCTAACAAAGAGAATCAACTGTGGGAGCTGGCTTGCCTGCGATGACCGTGCGCCAGGCGACTTATCTATCGACTGTTTTACCGCTATCGCAGGCAAGCCAGCTCCCACACAGTGTCTGCGTGGTGTCAGGGCCGGTAGAGGTGGGCATGGCTTGCGCGATACAGCGAGGACTCGCTAAAGCTGTCACTGGCCAACACCCGGCCCACCACAATCAGCGCAGTCCGTCTGAACCCCTTCGCAGCAACCTTTTCAACAATATCCGCCAAGGTGCCAATGGCCCAATCCTGATCCGGCCACGTCGCCCGATGCACCACGGCAATCGGACAGTCGGCACCATAATGGGGCAGTAACTCGGCGACGATTTTCTGCAGATGATTGACCCCCAAATGCACCGCCATGGTCGTGCCATGGCTGGCCAGGCTGGCGAAGGCTTCACCGGCCGGCATCGTGGTTTTATCGGCATAGCGAGTCAGGATCACGCTCTGGGCGATATCCGGCAGGGTCAACTCGGTCTCCAGCAGCGCGGCACAAGCGGCGACTGCGGTAACACCGGGGATGATCTGGAAGGGGATGCCCAGCTCGCGCAAATGGCGGATCTGCTCGCCAATCGCCCCATACAGGCTCGGATCACCAGAATGTACCCGCGCCACATCCTGGCCTTTTTCATGGGCGGCCTTGATCAAGCCAATGATCTGCTCCAGGTTCAGTTCGGCGCTGTTGACCACCTGTTCGGCCCGGTGCCCCTCAAGCACGGCAGCCGGCACCAGGGAGCCAGCGTAGACGATTACCGGGCAATCGCGGATCAGCCGCTGGCCTTTGACGGTAATCAGTTCCGGGTCGCCGGGGCCAGCGCCGATGAAGAAGACGGTCATGGAAAAATCCTGTGCAAAAGCGGGCGCGCATGAGTACGGCTCATGATCGAGAAGGGCAATTATCAGACTTTAGCCAGCGCAGGCCAATGCAAACGTGGCTCTGGGGGCTTTTTTGCGGGTGATCAGCAGGTGGGCAGGGGCCTTGGCAAGCTGTTCTGCCAATGCCAAAGCGGCACTTTCGGCGATGCCGTAGCACCCCGTATGGGCAAAAACCACATCCGACTTATGGCTCAATCGTCCTTCGTAGACCTGCAGTTGTTGTGCATCAAAGCACTGCAATGGCAGGTTCAACGCGTTGGCCAGGGCGACTATGCCTGGCTCATCGCACTTGTGAGCAATACTTGCCAAAGCGCAGATTTGGCCGGGGTCGATACCGGCCTCGGCCAGCGCACTGTTGAACAGTTCCATCAAGGCTTCAACCTCACAGCCACGCTGGCAACCCAGGCCAACCGTCAAAATCATGCGGCGTATTGATCGTCACGATTGCGGCGAAACAACCAGGCGCTAATCAGCCCCAGCGCCAGCCAGAACGCGACGTTGGTCAGCTGCGAGGCGATCTTGAATTGTGCTTCCAGTGCTTCGGGAGCCAGCATCGAGTGAACTTCCGGCTGTGGCGCGCCAACCACATGGGGCACCGCCAGGATCGCCACGCCGAGGATCTTCAACAGCCAGTTGCGGCCAAACACGATCAGCGCAATGCCGGCAGCCGTGGAGGCTGCGGTACCAATCCACCAGATCTGCCGTTGCGCCAGGTCTGCCGCTGCGGTGCCGGGCAGTTCCGGTGGCAGGCCCAGGGTCGGCGCCAACACAAAGGTGGCGTAGCCGGCCAGGCCCCAGAGCAAGCCCTGGGCAGTACGGGTCGGAGCGCGCAGGGTATATAGGCCCGCGAGCATCAGCGCAAAACCGACAGCGACCACCAGGTTGCCGCCGGTGGTGGACAGCACGCGTTGCCAGCCGTCTTCCGGTTCCCAGGCCTCGGCGTCGTGACTGTGGGCTGCGCCACCTGAGGCATGTTCATGTACCTCGGTTGCGGCCGGGGCGTTTTCGAAGGTTTCCGCCTGCAGAATCAGCGGGGCTACCCAGAAACTCTGCAGCAGCGTCAGCAGCAGGGCGGCCAGCAGGCCGCTGAAACCTGCGGTTTGCGCAATTCGCTTGATCATGGCGGCAGGTCTCAATGGCACGGGAAGGCAGCGCTGTGGCGCGTATCGTGGGCGGCGTTGTGTACGGCCTCGATATGGGAGAACCCGGCGAAATACACCAGGCACGCACCCAGGATCGACGCGCCAATGGCTGCGGTCAGGCGCTGGCTCAAGGTGGCGGAGCTGCTGGCGGTGTGTGAGGTGCTGCTGATGATCGACATGGCACGTCCCTTTCGAGTGGCAGGGTGATACGAGCGCATGAAAACCCCGCGAGCCGGGCACGCAGGGTTCTGAACAGCGCCCGCCCACCGCGGGTTTGTTATCTGATTGTTCGGGCCGGTCTCCGGGCTTGCGAGGGGCTCTGGGCCTAAAAGCATCACCTTCCCATGCCGTACAGGCACAGTGGATCTGACACTTCGCTCGCCTACCGTTGCGGGGGCAGCACCGGACTGTCATGCACGCATGGGTCACCGGTTTCCCGTTTCACCCTGTGAAGGGCACCTGAAACAAGATGTGTAGGAGAGCATGGTCAGGGGGATCCCGTCAATTGAGTGAGTGCGCGCGCTGAGAAAACTCATGCCGATCTATATCAAAAAACATGAACAGGTATTGATCTGTTGCCGTAATACAAAAATATCTTCTGAGCCTATATGTAACTGCAGCGGGTCTTCGCGCAATGGTTGGTTGGGCTCGGGCAATGACGTGATCATCGGCAACCACGCGGACAACATAATCAAGGGTGGCGCAGGCGCGGACACCTGACGAATTGAAATCCAAAGCAGTGAGCAAAGCCGCTGTTCGCGCCCCTTGCTCGCTGCACGGCAAGGTCAATATCAGTCCGTCTTGCTTCTAAAAGGATGATTATGGGTGCGTGAGCTCTTAGCGATTGTATGGTCTAGATTGGTGACATCATACCTTTCGTCTTGTTTGCCAGGCAGCCCTAAGAAACCGACACCGATATCCAACGTCTTGAGAAGGCTAGGGCGCTTCAGTAGTTCGCGGGCAGTTTGTCGTGCCCCCTCGGAAAACGTTCGATCACTGGGTAATAATCCGGCTGCTTCTTTCAACTCTTTAAAGTTCACGTAGCCATTGCCGGTTGAATCGAACTCCTGGTGATATCTTTTGGCCTCCATTAACAGTCCCCGATCGCTGAGGCGAGAAGGTTCTCCAGCCATGGCTGCGACGGCGTCCCAGGTTATCTGTCCATCTTCGACACCGCCATTGGGAGATAGGTCGAGGTAGTCAAGCAGTTCCGGGCGTTTCAATAGTTCTTTCGCAAGATCCTTCTGCTCCGGTGTAGCGTCTGTGCCGTTTGCTTGAGTCCCTTGTGATAATTGCTTTAGGGTATGAGTTGAGAACCTGTCTTCCTTATACAGATCAATAGCCTTGGAATGAGTCAATAGTTGGCCGACGAGTTCTTTGTTAGTCATAGTCTCGTAAGGTTTAGCCTGGGCTGATAATTCTGCTGCAGATGTTTGTGGGGATTCATTTGATTGCAGCAGGGGCTGGGTCGTACTGGGCGCTGTAATTGCCATTTCTTGATCTCGTTAGTTATAAAGTTTGCCGGTGTCGCCTGATAGGTGAATAGCCTGTTTCAGTCTGGCGACGCCGGTGTACTCAAGTTTGTTACGGTATTGGATGCTTTCCGCAGATAAGCTCCTGTAGCAGTGCCGAGAGGGCTTTAACTGGGCGAGTCGATAGATGAGTGGCGCCGACGATAAATCCGTTCCTCGCTGCTACGCGCAGAGTCATACAGAATATTAATCCAGGCCGGCGTGTAAATTATTGATCTCGGTTTGTCGACATTGACCCACTCTTCGGCACTGCGTAGCCTTGCACCTTCGAGGTTCTTCGGCCCAGGCCGAAGCTAAGAAGGGAACGCGGTCGATGCCGCGGCTGCCCCCGCAACTACGGCTTACCGGTTTCCCGTTTCACCCAATCAACGGCACCCGAAACAAGGCGCTGGAGAGCATGTGTGAGGGATGTGCCTCAAACACCTTGAACGCTGGCTGAGGTTTTGATCGCAGTACCGTCAGACGTACCGGTGGTTGGTGAGTATAGGTGCTTGTTTCAACAGATTTATCCTTAGGATCGCCACTTGAATTTGACCCTGTCAGGCAACCGTCCGATCATGTGATCAAGGTTGTCATGATCAAACCTTTGATCTTTCAAGCCCCGTCCATCCCAAGTAAACCCAACGCCAATATCCAACTCGTTAAGTAGGCGACTGCGTTTGAGCAGCTCATCCGCAACTGCTGATGCTTGGGCAGAAAATGTTCTAGTGCTTGGACGGTGGCCGGCAGCTTCTTTTAGCTCATTAAAGTTGACGTATTTGTCATCGGCCCCCGCTGCGTACTCCCTAAAGTGCTTCTTTACCTCTTGCAGCAGACGCTTGTCGTTATAGGACGAGGGAGAACGTGTTGGGCGTGATTCCTCTGGCGTTGCACGGGTTGTGCGACTGTTACCGCTGGCTTCAGCCGCCCCTTGGTTGTTGCCCGGTGTGATCGGCGGAGAGTAGAGATTGTGGGGCTGAGATATTGAAAGTGTCATGACAGATCCTCGAATTCACTGCTGTATAGGGCGTTCACCGCAGATGGACTCCTGTGAGCAATGCCAACAGGGCTGCAAATGCATGAATCGGTAAATGTGTGGCGCCCCCATCAAACTTGTTCCCCGCCGAGGCCTGCAGAGTGATACAGGTTTTTTCTCTGAGTGCCGTGGGGTAAAAATTGATCTGGGTTTGCCGACATTGACCCGTCCTCTCGCACTGCGTAGCCTTGCACCTTCGAGGTTCTTCGGCCCAGGCCGAAGCTAAGAAGGGAACGCGGTCGATGCCGCGGCTGCCCCCGCAACTGTAAAGGGTTTATCTGACTGCCACGCCACTGCCTTTATCCGGCGGGAAGGCGCAGCCAGCGCCAGCCACCAGGCCGGCAAGCCCCAAGCCAGGAGACCTGCCTCGCAACCGATTTTCCATTTCAACCGGGCGGGGTGATCCGGTGACGAATCCAGCGCCTGCGCGTCGCCGCAGGGCCAGTCGTCCCGTATGCCCGCCCCAAAGGGCATCCAATGAAAACACTGGCCAAACTCCCCGTTACTATCGTCACCGGCTTTCTCGGCTCGGGCAAAACCACCTTGCTGCGTCACATGCTGGATAACGCCCAGGGCCGCCGTATCGCCGTGATCGTCAACGAGTTCGGTGAGCTGGGTATCGACGGCGAGATCCTCAAGCAGTGTTCCATCGGTTGCACCGAAGAAGAGGCCAACGGCCGTGTGTATGAGCTGGCTAACGGCTGCCTGTGCTGCACCGTCCAGGAAGAGTTCTTCCCGGTGATGCGTGAACTGGTCGCGCGTCGTGGCGATCTGGACCATATCCTCATCGAAACATCCGGCCTGGCCCTGCCAAAGCCGCTGGTGCAGGCTTTTCAGTGGCCGGAAATTCGCAGCGCCTGCACGGTTGACGCGGTGATTACCGTGGTCGACAGCCCAGCTGTGGCGGCTGGCACCTTCGCTGCCTTCCCTGATCAGGTCGACGCCCAGCGCAAACTGGATCCCAACCTGGACCACGAATCGCCGCTGCACGAACTGTTTGCCGATCAACTGGCCAGCGCCGACCTGGTGATCCTCAACAAAACCGACCTGATCAGCGCCGAAGACCTGGCCCGCGTGCGCCTGGAAGTCGCCGAAGAGCTGCCTCCAGCAGTGAAAATCGTCGAAGCCAGCAGTGGTCGCGTGCCCCTGGACGTGTTGATCGGCTTGGGTGCCGGCTCCGAGGAGCATATCGACGGGCGCCACAGCCATCACGATCATCACCACGAAGGTGAAGACGATCACGATCACGATGCTTTTGATTCCATCTCCATCGACCTGCCACAGGCTGACGAAGCACGGCTGCTCGATGCCTTGACCCAATTGGTGGTGCAGCACGGCATCCTGCGTGTCAAAGGCTTCGCAGCGATTCCAAACAAGCCGATGCGGTTGCTGATCCAGGGCGTGGGCACGCGTTTCGACAAGCACTTCGACCGTGCCTGGAGCGCTGACGAAGCGCGCATCACGCGCCTGGTGCTGATCGGCCAGGATCTGGATGCTGCTGGCCTCGAAGCGCAACTGCGCGCCGCCCTCAGCGTCTAACCATGCACCTGCTCAGGACCCAGCCCGGCGGTTTCGTCTCTGATGACAATATCGCCGACCTTGGACAGACTCCCGCCGAGTTGGTGATCCTGTGCAGCGGTGATTCCAGCCTGGCGCTGCTGGCCGAAGCGGCCCAGCAACTGCCCGACGACTATCCGAGCCTGCGCCTCGCCAACCCGATGCAGGTGCAGAACCACGCGTCGGTGGACCTGTACGTGGACGAGGTGCTGCGCCACGCCAAGGTCATCCTGATATCCCTGCATGGTGGCATTGGCTATTGGCGCTACGGTATTCAGCGCCTGGTGGAGTTGGCCGAGCAGGGCGTGCAGTTGATCCTGGTGCCGGGGGATGATCGTCCCGATCCCGAACTCAGCGGCCTGAGCTCCGTGGATGCGCCGGCGCGTGACCGTCTGTGGCACTTTTTGCGCCAGGGTGGACTGGGGAATGCACTGGATTTCTATCGCTGCCTGGCCAGCAGCTATCTGGAGCGCGATTACGCCTGGGACGAGCCGCAAACCCTGCCGCGCACCGCGATTTATCATCCGCATAAGGCCAATGCGCGCCTGAATGACTGGCAGGCAGACTGGAACGCTGCATGGCCGGTGGCGGCGGTGCTGTTCTACCGCTCGCACTTGCAGGCGGCCAATACCGCTTTTATCGATGTGTTCTGCCAACGCTTGCAGGCTGCGGGCCTCAACCCGTTGCCAATGGCGGTGGCCAGCTTGAAAGAGCCGGGCTGCCTGGCGGTGGTCGAGGATCTGCTTGATGAGGTGCAGGCGGCGGTGATTCTCAACACCACCGGCTTTGCCCAATCCAGCCCCGAAGCGCCCCATCTGCGCCCGTTTCGCCGCAATATCCCGGTGATACAAGCCATCTGCGCCCAGGACAACCAACCCGGTTGGGAAGCCAGCGAGCAAGGCCTTGGCCCACGCGACCTGGCCATGCACATCGCCTTGCCGGAGCTGGACGGGCGCATCATCAGCCGCCCGATCAGCTTCAAGGATCTGGCCTGGCGCAGCGAGCGCAGTCAGTCGGACGTAGTGTGCTATCGCGCGGCGCCCGAGCGCATGGATTTTGTGGCCGAACTGGCGCGGCGCTGGGTCGAACTGGCGCGGGTGCCGAATGCAGATAAACGCATCGCCCTGATTCTGGCCAATTACCCGACCCGCGACGGGCGCATCGGCAACGGCGTTGGCCTGGATACCCCGGCCGCCGCCTTGAACATCCTGCGGGCCCTGCAAACCGAAGGTTATCCGCTGCCATCCACCTTGCCGGACAGCGGCACGGCCTTGATCCATGAGCTGCTCGGCGGCGTGACCAACGACCTCGACAGTCTCGACCTGCGACCCTGCCACCAAAGCCTGGGCCTGGACGATTACCAGGCGATGTTCAATCGCTTGCCCGAGGCCAACCGCCAGGCTGTGCTGGAGCGTTGGGGTACGCCCCATAACGATCCGATGTGTCGCGACGGGCGCATGATGATCGCCGGCCTGCGCCTGGGCCTGACCTTTGTCGGCATCCAGCCGGCGCGGGGTTACCAGGTGGATGCCAGTGCGGTGTACCACGACCCGGACCTGGTGCCGCCCCATGCTTACCTGGCGTTCTATTTCTGGCTGCGCCACACCTACGGCGCCCATGGCGTGATCCACGTCGGCAAGCATGGCAACCTGGAATGGCTGCCGGGCAAAGGCGTCGGGCTGTCCGAGCACTGCTGGCCGGATGCGCTGCTGGGGCCGTTGCCCAATATCTACCCGTTTATCGTCAACGACCCGGGCGAGGGGGCCCAGGCCAAGCGGCGCACCCAGGCCGTGATCATCGACCATTTGATGCCGCCGCTGACCCGCGCCGAGACCTATGGCCCGCTGCGCAACCTGGAGCTGTTGGCAGACGAGTATTACGAAGCGCAATTGCTCGACCCAAGACGCGCCCTGGAGCTGCAAAAGGACATCCTCAAGCTGGTGCGCGAAACCCGTATCGACCAAGAGCTTGAGCTGGATAACGATGCCGACGCTGCGGTCTGGTTGCCGCGCCTGGATACCTACCTGTGCGATTTGAAGGAATCGCAGATCCGCGACGGCCTGCATATCTTTGGTGAATCACCCGAAGGTCGGCTGCGTATCGACACCTTGCTGGCCCTGCTGCGCATCCCGCGTGGCGACGGGCGCGGCCCGCAATCGAGCCTGCTGCGCGTGTTGGCCAAGGCCTTCGAACTGGGCTTTGACCCACTGGACTGTGCCTTGGCAGAGCCCTGGACCGGGCGCCGCCCCGAGGTGTTGCAGAAAATCGACGGCCAGTTGTGGCGCACCGCCGGTGACACCCGCGAGCGCCTGGAGTTGTACGCGGCGCGGCTGATCGAACAGGCGCTGGAAGGGCCGCTCGAACAGCTTGAGGAGCCGGGCTGGGAAGACGTGAAATCGGTGATCGAAAGCCTGCGCATCGTCGTCGCGCCGCGCCTGGATGCCTGCGGCCCGGCGGAAATGCGCGGCTTGCTGGATGCCCTGGGCGGTCGTTTCGTACCGGCCGGCCCCAGCGGTGCGCCGAGCCGGGGGCGCCTTGATGTACTGCCGACCGGGCGGAACTTTTTCACCGTCGATGTGCGCAATCTGCCGACCACCACCGCCTGGCGGATCGGTTTCCAGTCCGCGAACCTGATGCTCGAGCGGCACCTGCAGGACCACGGCGACCATTTGCGCCAACTCGGGCTTTCTGTGTGGGGCACCGCAACCATGCGTACGGGTGGTGACGATATCGCCCAGGCCATGGCGCTGATGGGCGTGCGTCCGGTGTGGGCCACGGGCAGCCAGCGTGTCGATGACTTTGAAATCCTGCCTATCAGCTTGCTCGACCGCCCGCGAGTGGACGTGACCCTGCGGGTGTCCGGTTTCTTCCGGGATGCGTTCGCCAACCTGATCCGGCTGTTCGATGCCGCGGTGCAGGCGGTTGCGGCGCTGGATGAGCCGGACGATATGAACCCGCTGGCAGCCAAAGTGCGCAGCGAGCGTGAGGCGCTGCTCAAGTCTGGGCTGGATGAGGAGGCCGCGGCCAGGCAGGCCGGCTGGCGCATTTTCGGCGCCAAGCCCGGCGCGTATGGTGCGGGTGTGCAGGGCGCAATTGACGGCCGCCTGTGGCAAAGCCGTGAAGACCTGGCCGAGGTCTACCTCAATTGGGGCGGCTACGCCTATGGCGGTGCCGATGAAGGCACTGGCGCTCGCGAACAGTTCGCCCAGCGCCTGAGCCAGGTTCAGGCAGTGCTGCAGAACCAGGATAACCGCGAGCACGACCTGCTCGACTCCAATGACTACTATCAATTCCAGGGTGGCATGCTCGCCGCCGTAGAAACCCTCAGTGGGGCCAAGGCCGCGAGTTACCATGGCGACCATAGCCAGCCGGACCTGCCGAAAATCCGCACGCTGAAGGAAGAGCTGAACCGGGTGATCCGTTCCCGCGCGGCCAATCCCAAGTGGATCGAGGGGGTCAAGCGCCACGGCTATAAAGGTGCGTTCGAGATGGCGGCAACGGTGGACAACCTGTTCGCCTTCGACGCAACCACCGCGCTGATCGACGATCATCAGTATGCATTGCTGGCCGATGCCTACCTGCTCGACCCAGATACCCGGGCGTTTGTGCAACAGCACAACCCCGATGCCCTGCGTGACATGACCGAACGCATGCTCGAAGCCCAGCAGCGCGGCATGTGGCAGGAGCCTGGGGCGTACCGCGAGGCATTGGAAAACCTGTTGCTGGACATAGAAGAAGACACCTGATGCTGATCGTGCTTGCCGTGAAGCTCAGTGCCAAAAGAGCGCACGCCTCACTGTAGGCGCGAGCTTGCTCGCGAAAAACCCAAGGGCAACGCGCTCATCAAGGCTCGCGTCAACGTTGACTGTTTTCGCGAGCAAGCTCGCTCCTACAGGGGCGCTACAGAATTCATTGAGATATCAGTATGACTGACACCCCACATTTTCCATTGTCGGCTGTAGTCGGCGCCGACGACCTGAAGCTTGCGCTGTGCCTGGCCGCCATCGATCCGAAGATCGGCGGCGTACTGATCGAAGGCCCGCGCGGCATGGCCAAGTCCACCCTGGCCCGCGGCTTGGCCGATCTGTTGGCCAGCGGGCAGTTTGTCACCTTGCCCTTGGGCGCCACTGAAGAGCGCCTGGTGGGTACCCTGGACCTTGACGCTGCGTTGGCCGAAGGCCGTGCGCAGTTCTCTCCGGGCGTGCTGGCTAAGGCTGACGGCGGCGTGTTGTATGTGGATGAAGTCAACCTGCTGCCCGATCACCTGGTGGACCTGCTGCTCGACGTCGCCGCCAGCGGCACCAACCTGATCGAGCGCGACGGCATTTCCCACCGGCACTCGGCGCGTTTTGTGCTGATCGGTACGATGAACCCGGAAGAGGGCGAGTTGCGCCCGCAACTGCTGGATCGTTTTGGTTTCAATGTGGCGCTGAGCGGGCAGACACTGCCGGCCGAGCGTGGGCAGATCATTCGCCGCCGCCTGGATTTCGACAGCGACCCTGCGGCCTTCTGTGCGCAGTGGGCCGATCAGCAAGGGGCGCTGCGCGAACGCTGTACCCAGGCTCGTGCGCGCCTGGCCAGCATCGCCCTGGATGACCAGGCCCTGGCGCAGATTAGCGAGCGCTGTTTTGCCGCCGGGGTCGATGGCCTGCGTGCCGACCTGGTGTGGTTGCGCGGGGCGCGGGCCCATGCCGCGTGGCGTGGTGCCGTGGCCATCGCTGAAGAAGATATAGAGGCCGTGGCGGAATTTGCCCTGCGTCACCGTCGCCAGGAACACTCTTCGCCTGCGAGCACGCCCGAGCAGGGCCAGGCGCCCCAGCCTTCAGATAACGCGCCAGGCCAAGGTCAGTGGGGCGATATGCCCGCGCCTGCGTTGCCCATGGGCGCTCGCCGAGAGGTGCCGGCCTGGCCAAAAAAGCCCTAGGCATCCGCCCCCGACCTGACACGGGGGTGGATGCCCGCCCCAAGGCTGGGCGATTGAGTAGCGGGCGGCAGGGTAAGGCGCGCAGCGCGCAGCAGGGCCTGGTCAACTGGCCGGGCACCTTGCTGGGGGGGCGGCCGCAATCTCGTGAAGACCTGCGCTACCACCTGCGCAGCCGCTCGGCCCATGAGTTGTGGCTGGTGATTGTCGATGCCTCGGCGTCCACGCGGCGCCATCAGGCGTTGAGCGATGCCAAGGGCTTACTGGCGCAGGTGTTTGACGATGCCTATCGGCAACGGGCGCGGTTGGCATTGCTGACGGCCAGCGGGCAGGTGCCGAGCTGGCAGGTCCAAGGCTTGAAGGCCGCGAAGGGCTTGGGCCGTTGGTTGGACGGGCTGGGCGCGGGCGGCGGTACGCCGTTGCTGGCGGCATTGACCGAGGCCGGGCATTGGCTGGTAGCACGGCGCAAGCGGTATCCGGCTGAACAGCAGCGATTACTGGTGATTACCGATGGCAGGTTGAAAGATATCGGCCAGTTGCCCGGGTTGGAGTGCCCCGGGCTGTTGGTGGATATTGAACGCGGCCCGATCAGGTTGGGTCGGGCCCGTGAGCTGGCCGCCGGGTTGCAGGTGGATTATCGGCATATTGATGGTTTGTAGCGCTGCGGCTAGCGATTTCGCGGCGGTGCGGCGTTCCGATAAGCTGACGACCTCCCCTGTGGCAAGCCCGCTCGCCACAGGGGAGGTCGTCAGTGTCTGAAAATTGTGTAGATACCGATGCTGCCATGAGGCCCTCAAATCCACCATCGGAATATCAGCCCGCCCCCGGAACATTCGGCCAGAGATCCGCCACCAGAAACAGCCGCTCCGCTTCCTCCCAATCCCCGCCATTCTGAATCATCCGCACCAACAACTGCGCTGGCGCCATCGGGTCAAGGTCGGCAACCCAGCGTTGCATCTGCTCGGCAGTCCACACGTCCTCTGCCGGGTAATGCGCCGGCGCCAGCCAGGCGTGGCGGGGCAGGGGCTGCCAGCGGCCCGCTGGGCTGTTGCGGATAAAGTCCGACCAGTCACGCTGATGCAACCAGCGCCCCCGTAAGTGCTGGGGATGGGTGCCAAGGGGTGGCCCAGCCTCGCCGGGCCAGGGGTACAGCAAGTAGCCTCCCAGCCACAGATGGGCATCGAACTGTTGGATATCCAGCGCCGCCAGAACCTCCCGGCTTTCGGCTCTGGCCGAGATTGGCAACTGATGGTCGGCCAGGTGCGCCAGCTTGCGGTCGAGGCGGTCGTGACAACCTGGGCCGAGCCATTGCGCGGGATCACGACCGTCACCGTCTTGCGGGCCGAGGTAGAGTTTGATCGCCAGTTCCAGGTGATGCACGCCGTCACGGTCGCGCAGCAGCATATCCAACTCACCCAAGGTATGCCCGGCCTGGCGGATCGGCAGGTTGGCCGCCAGCAACTCCACGCCGGGGGCGTGCTGCACGGCAAACTGCCACAGACGCTCGTAATACAGGCCCAGGCGCCGGGTGCGGGCCAGGCTCAGCCAATGCTGCAGGGCGCTGCTGTCCTGGTCCAGCTGCCTGAGCCAGTGCTCCAGAGCCGCAGGCCGCTGCACCCACTCGCTGCCGGCCAGTGGGTGGCGTTGCGGCCAGGGGGGCTGTTCCAGCATCGGCGGGGCGAGGATCACCCACGCCAGGTCCCGCACCTCGGGATGGCGTAGTTGACGGGGCAGGTCCTGCAAGTCTGGGAACGGATTCATGGTCCGAGCATAGCTGTTTCCTACTGCCGGGGTGATCGTGCCGGGTGTTGAGAACCGTTGTCGTCTGGGCCCTGCGGCGACAAAGGATTTTGTCTAATGCGGCCTTTCGCCCATAATCGTTGTTTTTCGCCACACCCAAACCCTGCAGGAGCCCCATGGAGCAATTTCGCAATATCGGCATTATCGGTCGCCTGGGCAGTACCCAGGTTCTGGACACCGTCCGCCGGCTGAAAAAGTTTCTGCTTGAGCGCCACCTGCATGTGATCCTCGAAGACACCATCGCCGAGATTCTGCCGGGCCACGGCCTGCAGACCTCGTCGCGCAAAATGCTGGGTGAAGTCTGCGACATGGTGATCGTGGTCGGCGGCGACGGCAGCCTGCTGGGCGCCGCTCGCGCCCTGGCGCGGCACAACGTGCCGGTGCTGGGGATCAACCGCGGCAGCCTGGGGTTCCTTACCGATATCCGCCCCGATGACCTGGAAGTCGAAGTGGCCAAGGTGCTGGACGGTCATTACCTGGTAGAAAACCGCTTCCTGCTGCAAGCCGAAGTGCGTCGCCACGGCGAAGCCATCGGCCAGGGCGATGCCCTCAATGACGTGGTGCTGCACCCTGGCAAATCGACGCGGATGATCGAGTTCGAGTTGTACATCGACGGCCAGTTCGTCTGCAGTCAGAAAGCCGACGGCCTGATCGTCGCCACGCCCACCGGTTCCACGGCCTACGCGCTGTCGGCGGGCGGGCCGATCATGCATCCCAAGCTCGATGCCATTGTGATCGTGCCGATGTACCCCCATATGTTGTCGAGCCGGCCGATTGTGGTCGATGGCAACAGTGAGCTGAAAATCGTGGTTTCCAAAGACATGCAGATCTACCCGCAAGTCTCCTGTGACGGGCAGAACCACTTCACCTGCGCCCCCGGTGACACCATCACCGTGAGCAAAAAGGCGCAGAAGCTGCGATTGATCCACCCGCTGGATCACAACTACTACGAAGTGTGCCGCACCAAGCTGGGCTGGGGCAGCCGCTTGGGGGGTGGAGGCGACTGATGCTCGATCCCGCGCGTAGCTACGACCTGATTGGTGACGTGCACGGTTGCGCTCATACCCTTGAGCACCTGCTCGACCAGATGGGTTACCACAAGCAGGGCGGCACCTGGCGCCATCCTTCACGCATGGCGGTGTTCCTCGGCGATATCATCGACCGTGGGCCACGGATCCGCGAGGCATTGCATATCGTCCATGACATGACCGAAGCCGGCCAGGCGCTGTGCATCATGGGCAACCATGAGTTCAACGCCCTGGGCTGGAGCACCCTGGCGCCTCCCGGCAGTGGCAAGCAGTACGTGCGCGAACATTCGCCACGCCACGCGCGGCTGATCCACGAGACCCTGACCCAGTTTGAACACCATCCTGGCGACTGGCATGACTTCCTGGCCTGGTTCTACGACATGCCGTTGTTTGTCGACGCCGGGCGCTTTCGCGTGGTGCACGCCTGCTGGGATTCGGGGTTGATCGAGCCGCTGCGCAGGCAATTCCCCGACGGCTGCATTGACGAGCACTTCCTGCAGGCGGCGGCGGTGCCTGGCAGTTTTGCCTGCAACGCGTTCGACCGCCTGCTGCGCGGCACCGATATGCGCCTGCCGGACGGCCTGACGCTGACCGGTGGCGACGGCCTGACCCGTTCGTTCTTCCGCACCAAGTTCTGGGAGGACGACCCGAAGACCTACGGCGATATTGTTTTCCAGCCTGACGCCTTGCCTGACCCGGTGGCGCGTACACCGTTGTCCTCGACTGAAAAAAACTCCCTGCTGCGTTATGGCGTCGATGAGCCGCTGTTGTTCGTGGGGCATTACTGGCGCAGCGGCAAACCGGCGCCGATCCGCTCGAACCTGGCCTGCCTGGACTACAGCGCGGTGCTCTACGGCAAGCTGGTGGCCTATCGACTGGATCAAGAAACCCGCCTCGACCCGAACAAATTTGTCTGGGTCGATGTCGAGCGCCCTGAGGTGATTTCATGAGTACCGTTGCGGTGTTGCGCTTGCCCCTGAGCGTGGACCTGGGTGGCTTCGTCAAACTGCTGCAGCGCATGCAAGTGCCCCATCGCGTCAGCGAAGAGGCCGGCGAGCAGGTGCTCTGGGTGCCGGACGCGATCAGCGAGGACGTACGCAGCCTGTATCAACGCTTTCCTGCTGGCGACCCGGACCAGCAATTGGACCTTCCCCCGGAGCAGGTGGGCAAGCGTCCCGGTTTCCTCCTGCAATTGCGCCACAGCCCACTGACCGCCACGGTGCTGCTGCTGAGCCTGATCGTCGGCGCTGTCACGATGCTGGGTGACAATCTGCAAGCAATGAGCTGGTTGACGTTCCTCAATTTCCACGTGGCCGGCGAATACCTGTACTTCACCCCCCTGGCCGACAGCCTGGCGGCGGGGCAGTGGTGGCGGTTGGTAACGCCGATGCTGATCCACTTCGGCATCCTCCACCTGGCGATGAACGGCATGTGGTACTGGGAGCTGGGGCGGCGGATCGAGTCGCGCCAGGGCAGTATCAACCTGCTGGGCCTGACGTTGCTGTTCAGCCTGGCCTCCAACTACGCGCAATACACCTTTGGCGGCCCCGGCCTGTTTGGCGGTTTGTCCGGCGTGCTGTACGGCTTGTTGGGCCATTGCTGGATCTATCAGTTGCTCGCGCCCAACCCGGCGTATCGCCTGCCCCGTGGTGTGCTGGTGATGATGCTGGTGTGGCTGGTGCTGTGTTTGTCGGGCCTGGTGTCGATGATCGGTTTCGGCGAAATCGCCAATGCGGCCCATGTCGGCGGCCTGGTGGTGGGTTGCATCACCGGTTTGCTCGGCGGGTTGTACAGCCGCCATAAACGTAACGCTTGAATCTCTGCCCATTCTTTAAGGAAGAGTCTTATGTCCTCTTTTGCTGAAATGATCGAAAACATCACTCCGGATATCTACCAGAGCCTCAAGCTCGCGGTAGAAATCGGCAAATGGTCCGACGGCCGCAAGCTCACCGCCGAACAGCGTGAACTGTCCCTGCAGGCGATGATTGCCTGGGAGCTGCAAAACCTGCCGGAAGACCAGCGCACCGGCTATATGGGCCCGCAGGAATGCCAGTCCAAATCGACCCCGGTGGAAAACATCCTGTTCAAGTCGGATGCCATCCATTGATTGAGATTGGCCGTGGTGCAGTCAGCAAGATGTCGGCGCAACTGGGTTCGCCGACCGTTCAATACGCTTTTCGCCTGGGTGACACCGAGGTGCCGGTCAACCCGTTGATTGGCACTCATATACGCCTGGAATACCTCGGTGCGATCCACTGCACCCATTGCGGACGCAAGACCAAGACCAGTTTCAGCCAGGGCTATTGCTACCCATGCATGACCAAGCTGGCCCAGTGCGACCTGTGCATCATGAGCCCTGAGCGCTGCCATTTCGATGCCGGCACTTGCCGCGATCCGGCCTGGGGCGAAAAATTCTGCATGACCGACCATGTGGTGTATCTGGCGAATTCGTCGGGGATCAAGGTCGGCATCACCCGCGCCACCCAGTTGCCCACACGCTGGCTGGACCAGGGGGCAAGCCAGGCGCTGCCGATCATGCGCGTGGCTACACGCCAGCAATCAGGTTTTGTCGAGGATGTACTGCGCAGCCAGGTCGCCGACAAGACCAACTGGCGCGCCTTGCTCAAGGGCGACGCGACCACGGTGGACCTCAAGCAGGTGCGCGACGAGCTGTTCGTCTCCTGCGCTGACGGCCTGCTGCAATTGCAGGAACGCTTTGGCCTGCAGGCTATCCAACCGGTGACTGATATCGAGCCCCTCGAAATCCGCTATCCGGTGGAGCAATATCCGACCAAGATCGTCAGCTTCAACCTGGACAAGAACCCGATTGCCGAAGGCACGCTGCTGGGGGTCAAGGGCCAATACCTGATCTTCGATACCGGCGTTATCAATATTCGTAAATACACGGCTTACCAGCTCGCCGTGCATCAGTAGAAGGATTTCACGCATGCGCACCGAACAACCGAAGATGATCTACCTGAAGGACTATCAGGCGCCCGAGTACCTGATCGACGAGACCCACCTGACCTTCGAGTTGTTCGAGGACCATAGCCTGGTCCACGCGCAGCTGGTGATGCGCCGTAATCCCGAGCGCGGTGCCGGCCTGCCGCCACTGGTGTTGGACGGCCAGCAACTGGAGCTGTTGAGCGTGAACCTGGGCGACCGGGAACTGAGCGCTGCCGACTACCAGTTGAGCGACAGCCACCTGACATTGCAGCCGCTCAGCGACAGCTTCACTGTCGACACCAGCGTGCGGATCCACCCTGAAACCAACACCGCCCTGGAAGGCCTGTACAAGTCCAGCGGCATGTTCTGCACCCAATGCGAGGCCGAGGGTTTTCGCAAGATCACCTACTACCTGGATCGCCCGGACGTGATGAGCACGTTCACCACCACCGTGATCGCCGAGCAGCACAGCTATCCGGTGCTGCTGTCCAACGGCAACCCGATTGCCAGCGGCCCCGGCGAAGACGGCCGGCACTGGGCAACCTGGGAAGACCCGTTCAAGAAACCGGCCTACCTGTTTGCCCTGGTGGCCGGTGACCTGTGGTGTGTCGAAGACACCTTCACCACCATGAGCCAGCGCACCGTCGCGCTGCGCATCTATGTCGAGCCAGAAAACATCGACAAGTGCCAGCACGCCATGAACAGCCTGAAGAAGTCCATGCGCTGGGATGAAGAGGTCTACGGTCGCGAATACGACCTGGATATCTTCATGATCGTGGCCGTGAACGACTTCAATATGGGCGCCATGGAAAACAAGGGACTGAATATCTTCAACTCCAGTGCGGTGCTGGCCCGCGCCGAGACCGCGACCGACGCCGCGCATCAGCGGGTCGAAGCAATCGTCGCCCACGAGTATTTCCACAACTGGTCGGGCAACCGCGTGACCTGCCGCGACTGGTTCCAGCTGTCGCTTAAGGAAGGCTTCACGGTATTCCGCGACTCGGGCTTCTCTGCCGACATGAATTCGGCCACCGTCAAGCGGATCCAGGATGTGGCCTACCTGCGCACTCACCAATTCGCTGAAGATGCAGGGCCAATGGCCCACGCCGTGCGCCCGGACAGCTTTATCGAGATTTCCAACTTCTACACCCTGACCGTGTACGAAAAGGGTTCGGAAGTGGTCGGCATGATCCACACCTTGCTCGGCGCCGAAGGGTTCCGCAAAGGCAGCGACCTGTACTTTGAGCGCCACGACGGCCAGGCCGTGACCTGCGACGACTTTATCAAGGCCATGGAAGACGCCAACGGCACCGACCTGACCCAGTTCAAGCGCTGGTACAGCCAGGCTGGTACGCCACGCTTGGCGGTGAGCGAGTCCTACGACGCCGCAGCCAAGACCTACAGCCTGACCGTGCGCCAGAGCTGCCCGCAAACCCCGGACAACGTGGAAAAGCTGCCATTCGTGATTCCCGTGGCTCTGGGCCTGCTGGACGCCGATGGGGCTGATTTGCCGCTGCGCCTGGCCGGTGAAGCCGCCGCGCAGGGCACCTCGCGGGTGTTGTCGGTGACTGAGGCCGAGCAGACGTTCACCTTTGTCGATATCGCCGCACAGCCACTGCCGTCGCTGCTGCGTGGTTTCTCCGCGCCGGTGAAGTTGAGCTTCCCCTACAGCCGTGACCAGTTGATGTTCCTGATGCAACACGACAGCGACGGTTTCAATCGCTGGGAGGCGGGCCAGCAACTGGCAGTGCAGGTATTGCAGGACCTGATCGGCCAACACCAACAGGGCCAGGCCCTGGTGCTGGATCAGCGGCTGGTCAATGCACTGCGCAGCGTACTGAGCGACGACAGCCTGGACCAGGCCATGGTCGCGGAAATGTTGTCGTTGCCCGGTGAAGCCTACCTCACCGAAATCAGCGAAGTGGCAGACGTCGACGCGATCCACGCCGCCCGCGAATTTGCGCGCAAGCAGTTGGCCGACCAACTGTTCGAAGGCCTGTGGCTGCGCTACCAGGCCAACCGCGATCTTTCGCGCAACACGCCGTACGTGGCGTCGGCCGAGCACTTTGCCCGCCGCGCCCTGCAGAACATCGCGCTGTCGTACCTGATGCTCAGCGGCAAGCCCGAAGTGCTGGCCGCGACCCTGGAACAGTTCGACGCATGCGACAACATGACCGAACGCCTGACTGCATTGGCGGTACTGGTCAACTCGCCGTTCGAGGCCGAGAAGGCCAAGGCCCTGCAAGTGTTTGCCGAGAACTTCAAGGACAACCCACTGGTCATGGACCAATGGTTCAGTGTCCAGGCCGCCAGCGTATTGCCGGACGGGCTTGCGCGGGTCAAGGCCTTGATGCAGCACCCGGCGTTCAATATCAAGAACCCGAACAAGGTACGCGCGCTGGTTGGCGCCTTTGCCGGGCAAAACCTGATCAACTTCCACGCGGCCGATGGTTCGGGCTATCGCTTCCTGGCGGACCTGGTCATCGAGCTGAATGCCTTCAACCCGCAGATCGCCTCGCGTCAGTTGGCGCCGCTGACCCGCTGGCGTAAATACGACAGCGCCCGCCAAGCGCTGATGAAGGCTGAACTGGAGCGCATCCGCGGTTCGGGCGAGCTGTCCAGCGATGTGTTCGAGGTGGTCAGCAAAAGCCTTGCATAGGGTTTTCTGTAGTGAAGGTGCTTGTCTGTGGCGAGGGGGCTTGTCCCCCGCTGGGCTGCAAAGCAGCCCCAAAACCTGCTGCTTCGGTGTGTCAGATAGAGCTCAGGAGCCTACTGGGGCTGCTTCGCAGCCCAACGGGGGACAAGCCCCCTCGCCACAGATGAGCCATTCTGGCTATGGATCGGTATGATTTTTGATTCACCCTTGGCCGCGTACCAGCAGGCCCTGCATGAGGGTTTTGTCGCTGACGATGCCCAGCGCCATGCCGTGCAAATCTTGCAGGATTGCCATGAGGCCTTGCATCAGGGCACCCATGGTCCCGTGACCGGGGTTTATCTCTGGGGCCCGGTGGGCCGTGGCAAAACCTGGCTGATGGATCAGTTCTACCAGAGCCTGCGGGTGCCTGCGCGGCGCCAGCATTTTCATCACTTCATGGGCTGGGTTCACCAGCGCTCGTTCCAGTTGACCGGCACGCCCGACCCTTTGCAGGCCCTGGCCCGTGAATTGGCCGGGGAGGTGCGGGTGCTGTGTTTTGACGAACTGTTCGTCAATGACATCGGCGATGCGATCATCCTCGGGCGTTTGTTCCAGGTGATGTTCGACGAAGGGGTGGTGATGGTCTGCACCTCCAATCAACCGCCAGAGCAGCTCTACGCTGACGGTTTCAACCGGGACCGCTTCATGCCGGCCATCGAGGCTATCAAGGCCCATATGCAGGTGGTGGCGGTAGCGGGCAGTGAAGATCACCGCCTGCATCCCGGCACCGCTGAGCAGCGTTACTGGGTCGATGAGCCACAGGCACTGGCACAGGTATTTGAGCGATTGAGCGCGGGACAAGCCTGCAGCGATGCGCCGGTGGTGGTGGGCTCGCGCAGCATTGCCACGGTGAAATCCTGTGCAACGGTGCTGTGGTGCCGTTATGCCGACTTGTGCGAGCAACCGTTGGCGGCCATGGATTTCATGCAACTGTGCGATCGTTACAGCGCCATATTGCTCGGCGAGGTCCCCTGCTTGAGTGCTCAGCAGCGTCCCGGACGGATTGCCCGCGGCACCGAGGACGGCGCCCAGCGTGTGGAGGCGGGGGATCGTGAGTTGCCGCAATTGTCTGTGCACGATGACGGCGTGCGACGCTTTATTGCCCTGGTCGATGAGTGCTACGACCGCAAGGTGCCGTTATACATCGAAGCCAAAGTGCCCTTGGTGTCGCTTTACACAGAGGGTTACCTGGAATTTGCGTTCCGACGAACGTTCAGTCGCTTACAAGAAATGCAGCTACAGCGCTTCGGCCGATAATGGCCTTGAGCCACTTTTGTTCGACAGGAGTCGTGACAGCGCTTTCCTGCACAAACCTGTAGTTAATCTCCTTCATCTATGGCCGACAGCCCGCTTACAATCGAGGTTTTGCGGGGAGGTGATCCCTGCCTAACTGTTATCGAGGAAGGAAATGGAAGCCGCAGAAATACTGGTGTTGCAAGCCAGCTACAGCAATCCTGTACAGGCCGAGGCCATTGGCCTGCTGCTCAATCACTACGCGCAAGACCCGATGGGCGGAGGCAAAGCCCTGTCCGCCGATCTGCTGGAGCAACTGCCGGCTGAATTGGCCAAGCGTGCCCACGCATTCAGCGTGCTGGCCTTTGTGGGTGGCGAGCCGGCCGGGCTTGTGAACTGCTTTGAGGGGTTTTCGACCTTCGCCTGTCGCCCGCTGGTCAACGTGCATGACGTGGTCGTCATGGAGCAGTTCCGTGGCCTGGGCCTGAGCCAGAAAATGCTGCAAAAGGTCGAGGAAATCGCCCGTCAACGCGGCTGCTGCAAGATCACCCTCGAAGTGCTGGAAGGCAATCCGGTGGCTCAGGCGTCGTACCGCAAGTTTGGGTTTGATGACTCGGTGTTCGACCCCGCCCATGGCCGCATGCTGTTCTGGAGCAAGGTGCTTTAAGGCCGCGTCGGTGGTAAGGGGCTTATCCCGTCGGGTTGCGAATGCCCCTCACCACAGACAGCCTTGATGAACGTCTCCATCAGAGCGTAAGTGGCGCGTCAGCTCTTGGGTTGTTGACTATCCCGAGCCTGCTCGGCAGAGCCGCCTTCAGCGCCCTTGGCATCGGTCGCGGCAGTCTGCTCAGCATCGCTGTGGATTTGTTTCTGGGTGAAGCTGAAGTTGTCGAAGTGCTCCTTCACGCGTTCCGCGCCACCTTCGGCGAAGGCTCCGGCCGAGGTCAAGCCCAGTACGCCGGCGAGCATCAAGGTTGAAAGTTTCATTGCATGTATTCCCATTAAGAGTGATCGGTATCTGCACCGTCCCTGATCAGATTTATGGGAATAGTCTGTAGGAAGCTTATTAAATGAGAATTAACGTCAAGAACGTCCAAAGTTAATCACCCGGTTAACTTTGGACGGGGCGGGGGCGTTTACTTCAGCACCACATTCCTGGGGTCGGCGCTGACCTTGGGCTTGATCAGGCTGAAGTCGATCAAGGCCTTCTGCGAACGCTGGTAGGGATCGCCAATCAGCAATGGCCGCGGGGTGAAGCTATCGCTGACCAAGCTGCGGCTGCGGTCCAGTTCGTCGAAGCTCAAGCCGGCAAGGTCGGCCCAGGTATGAATCAACTGCGAGCTGCTGTACGGCCGTTGTAAATCGCCTCGCATATTCCAGTCGTGGCTGGCGCGCCATTTCGGCGAGGCCCAGGTCATGAAAGGAATGGTGTACATCGGCGCCGTCGGCTTGCCCTCGTTGCGGCCCAGGGTGTCGTGGCCCGCCGAGTCGAACACATCCTCGCCGTGGTCGGAGAGGTACAGCAGGAAACCGTTGGGATCGGTCTTGGCGTAGTCCTTGATCAGGCTCGACACCACGAAGTCGTTGTAGCGCACCGCGTTGTCGTAGCTGTTGTAAGTCGGCAACTGGTCGTCGCGCACGCCATCCGGGACGCCCTGGCGGTCGGTAAAGGTGTCGAAGCTCGGCGGGTAGCGGTACTGATAGCTCATGTGGGTACCCAGCAGGTGCACCACGATCAGCTTGCGCTCGGCCTTGTCGGCGAGGGCCTTGGAGAACGGTTCCAGCACGTCGCCATCGTACTGGCGGGCGTTCTGGTTGCGGTTGTTATTGAGGTATACCTGTTCGTCGGCCTGTTCCGAGAACGTGGTGAGCATGGTGTTGCGCTTGGTCATGGTCTGCTGGTTGGTGATCCAGAAGGTCTTGTAGCCGGCCTGTTTCATCATGCTGACGATCGATGGGGTCTTGAGGTACAGGTCCGGGTGGTCTTCGTCGGCAAAGGTCAACACCTGTTGCAGCGCCTCGATGGTGTAGGGGCGCGGGGTGATGACGTTGTCGAACACGTCCAGTTGGTCACGCAGCTTGTCCAGTTCCGGGGTGGTCTTGCGTGGGTAGCCGTAGAGGCTCATGCGCTGGCGGTTGGTGGACTCGCCGATCACCAGCACCAGGGTCGATGGCTGGCCGGCCATGCTGTCTTTGAAGTTGCTCAGGGGCGGGATCTTGCTGACGTTGTCGAGCATGCCCTGCATGTTGTTCAACTGCTGGGTATAGCGACGATAGGCGACGATCATCTGCCACGGCACCGCAGGTTCGACACGGGTTTCGAAACCATCGATGGCTCGTTCCAGGGTGTCGTTGGTGGCGATCTGCTTGATCAACGGATAACCGACAATCGCCAGCACAATGGCGGTGGCCGCGACCATCGCCCGTGCCTTGGGCAGATAGACCGGGCGCACGCGGGTCCAGAGGAAGATGGCCAAGGCCGTGTGGGCAATAAAGGCCAGCACGATCCACCAGGCAAAATATTGGGTTGCGTACTCGCCCGCTTCAGAGATGTTCGACTCGAACATGATGAAGATGACGCTCTGGGAAAATTCCTGTTGGTAAATAAAGAAATAGCCCAGGCTGGCCATGGAGCAGGCCCACAACACCACGCCGATCAGCGCCGCCAGCAGCCTGGCGCGACGCGGGAACAGCAGCATCGGCGCCAACCACAGTGCACTCATGAAGAACGCCTGGCGGAAACCACTGAAGCCGGAAGTACCGGTCAATTGGATCAGCAGCTGGGTAATGCCCGAGAAATACCAGAAAAACAGGAACATCCAGCCAAGGCCGGCCCAATCAAACCCTGTCGCAGACTTTGTGCTGCGTTTGAACATCGCCATGCAGCGCTCCAACCCGATAATTGCCACCGCCCATGGGTGAGGCGGCGTTCTGGTGGAGGATTATCGGGAAGGGCGGGTGAAAACTTCGTGAGTTTGATCCGAGATGGCGACCCCTGTAGGAACCGGCTTGCCGGCAAGTCGGCCCCTACAAAAGGTCAGCAAGTGATGGCTTGATTCGTGAGCTGGGCCTGCAATTGCGCACGCAGGCGGATCACTTCCTGCTGCAACTGTTCACGTTCGTCTTTCAACTGGCGCAACTCGTCGCGGCGGACGGTGACGTAAAGGGTTTGTGGCGGGCGTGTGATCTGTGCAGTGCGCATTGCTTACCTCGCAAATAGCCGGTGTATCGCGGTGCCAGGGGGCTTGAGTCGAGGCCCTCGGCAGGAGTCAGGGGCGATTCTGATTTCTTTTTTGGCTCAAGGGAACTTTTTTATTTTTCGGGGTCGTTGTGACTTTTCAGCCGGTGATGGTGAAACGATGGCCTGTTTTTGTGATGAAACTAGTGCGATTGGCGCCGGACTAATTCGTCATTGCGCTATAAACTGTGTCACACATTTTTTATTTGTAGTTGGGAGCATCAATACATGCAACTGGGGATTATCGGACTAGGCCGCATGGGCGGGAATATTGCGCGCCGCTTGATGCTCAATGGGCATACCACCGTGGTCTACGACCGCAATGAAGCATTCGTCAAAGGCTTGAGTGAAGAGGGCGCCACTGGCGTTGCCGATCTCGCCGCCCTGGTCGCGGGCCTGCAAAAACCGCGGGCTGTCTGGGTCATGCTGCCGGCGGGCGAACCCACCGAAACCACGATCAACGACCTGAGCCAACTGATGGAACCCGGCGATGTGATCATCGACGGCGGCAACACTTTCTATAAGGATGACGTGCGTCGCGGCAAGGCTCTGGCGGAAAAAGGCCTGCACTACATCGACGTCGGCACTTCCGGTGGCGTCTGGGGCCTGGAGCGTGGCTACTGCATGATGATTGGCGGCGACGCCGAGACCGTCAAGCACTTGGACCCGATCTTCGCCACCCTGGCGCCAGGCCTGGGCGATATCCCGCGGACCAAGGACCGTACCGCCACCGATGACCGTGCCGAACGTGGTTACATCCATGCTGGCCCTGCCGGTTCCGGGCACTTTGTGAAGATGATCCACAACGGCATCGAGTACGGGATGATGCAGGCCTTTGCCGAAGGGTTTGACATCCTCAAGACCAAGAACTCGGAAAACCTGCCGCCAGAACAGCGCTTCGATCTGAACGTGGCCGACATCGCCGAAGTCTGGCGTCGCGGCAGCGTCGTATCTTCCTGGCTGCTGGACCTGACCGCCGATGCCCTGGCGACCGACCCCAAGCTCGACGGTTACTCCGGTTCCGTGGCCGACAGCGGCGAAGGGCGCTGGACCATCGAAGCGGCCATGGAGCAATCGGTGCCGGTGCCGGTGCTGTCCAACTCGCTGTTCGCGCGGTTCCGCTCGCGCCAGCAAAGCACTTACGGTGACAAGCTGCTGTCGGCTATGCGCTTCGGCTTCGGCGGCCATGTGGAGACTTCCAAAAAATGACGGCCAACGGCAAGAAACCCAAGGCCGAACCCGCTCCACCCACTACCTTGTTCCTGTTTGGCGCCCATGGCGACCTGGTCAAGCGCCTGCTCATGCCGGCGCTGTACAACCTCAGTCGCGATGGTCTGCTGGGTGAGGGCCTGCGGATTGTCGGGGTGGATCACAACGCTATCAGCGATGTCGACTTCGCCAAGAAACTCGAAGACTTCATCCGCACCGAAGCCGCGAGCAAGGTCAAGGGCAATGCCGAACATGCACTGGACCCACAGTTGTGGGCACAGTTGGCCAAGGGCATCAGCTACGTGCAGGGCGATTTCCTCGATGATGGCACCTATGCCGACATCGCCAGCAAAATCGCTGACAGCGGCACTGGCAACGCGGTGTTCTACCTGGCCACCGCGCCGCGCTTCTTCAGTGAAGTGGTGCAGCGCCTGGGCCGGGCCAACCTGCTGGAGGAGAGCCCCGAGGCTTTCCGCCGCGTGGTGATCGAAAAGCCGTTCGGCTCCGACCTGGCCACCGCCGAGGCGTTGAACGCCTGCCTGCTCAAGGTCATGAGCGAAAAGCAGATCTACCGCATCGACCATTACCTGGGCAAGGAAACGGTACAGAACATCTTGATCAGCCGTTTCTCCAACGTGCTGTTCGAAGCGTTCTGGAACAACCATTACATTGACCACGTGCAGATCACCGCTGCGGAAACCGTCGGGGTCGAAACCCGGGGCAGTTTCTTCGAAAACACGGGCACCCTGCGCGATATGGTGCCCAACCACCTGTTCCAACTGCTGGCGATGATTGCCATGGAACCGCCGGCGGCGTTTGGCGCCGACGCGGTACGTGGCGAGAAGGCCAAGGTGATTGGCGCTGTGCGCCCCTGGTCGCTGGAAGATGCGCGGGCCAACTCGGTGCGCGGCCAATACACTGCCGGCGAGATCGGTGGCAAGGCGCTGCCGGGCTATCGGCAGGAGGCCAATGTGGCCCCGGACAGCAGCACCGAGACCTTTGTGGCACTGAAGGTGATGATCGATAACTGGCGTTGGGTCGGCGTGCCGTTCTACCTGCGCACCGGCAAGCGCATGAGCGTGCGCGACACCGAGATTGTCATCTGCTTCAAGCCGGCGCCGTATGCGCAGTTCCGCGACACCGAAGTCGACGAACTCAAGCCGACGTACCTGAAGATCCAGATCCAGCCCAATGAAGGCATGTGGTTCGACCTGCTGGCGAAAAAGCCCGGGCCGACCCTGGACATGGCCAACATCCAACTGGGCTTTGCCTACAAGGACTTCTTCGAGATGCAGCCGTCCACCGGCTACGAAACCCTGATCTACGACTGCCTGACCGGTGACCAGACGCTGTTCCAGCGCGCGGACAACATCGAAAACGGCTGGCGTGCGGTACAGCCGTTTCTCGATGCGTGGAAAGAAGACGACGGGATCCAGGCCTACAAGGCTGGCGAAGATGGCCCGGCGGCGGCAGATGCGTTGCTGGCCCGTGATGGCCGCGCTTGGCATAGCCTCGGATGAGTGCAGACGCGATTCAACCCATCCGTTTTTTGCTGAGTGATATGGACGGCACTTTGTTGTTGCCCGATCACAGCCTGAGCCAACGCACCATCGAAGCCGTAAGGGCGCTGCGCGAGGCAGGGGTGTTTTTCAGCCTCGCCACCGGGCGGCCGCCCAGGGCCATGTTGCAGCAGATCGAAGCGCTGGGCGTCGACGTGCCCACCGCGGGGTTCAACGGTGGCACCCTGGTCAACCCGGATGGCAGCATCCTGGTTGCCCACCATTTGCCGGCTGAGGCGGCGCTGATCACCCTGGCGCTGCTGTGCGAGCAGCCAGAGGTGGAAGTCTGGGTGTTTGCCGAAGGCGACTGGCTGCTGCGCGATCCCACCGGCCCCATGGTGCCTCGGGAGCAGCAGGGCCTGGGATATGCGCCGGTGGTGGTGGAGAGTTTCGAGCCGGTCCTGGGGCGGATCGACAAGATCGTCGCCGCCAGCGCCAACGCCCAGTTGTTGATTGACCTGGAGGTGCAGTTGCAGCCCAAGGTCGCAGGCCTGGCCCAGGTATCGCGTTCGCAACCGGTGTACCTCGATATCACGGCCATGCAGGCCAACAAGGGTGATGCCCTGAAAACCCTGGCCGCTCATCTTGGCGTGGCGCTGGAGCAGACAGCGGCCATCGGCGACGGCGGCAATGACCCGGCGATGTTTCAGGTGGCCGGGTTATCGATTGCCATGGGCCAGGCCGAAGAGGCCGTCAAGCGCCAGGCCGATGTCGTCACCGGCAGCAATCTCGAGGACGGCGCAGCCCAGGCTATTGAACGGTTTATCCTTCACAGCCAATAGCTGACCGCGTACCAGCCCAGCACGCCCATCACCACGGTGTACGGTAGCGCCATCCACACCATCCGCCCGTAGGACAGGCGAATCAGCGGCGCAATCGCAGAGGTCAGCAAAAACAGGAAAGCTGCCTGGCCGTTGGGCGTCGCTACGCTGGGCAGGTTGGTGCCGGTATTGATCGCAATGGCCAGGGTCTCGAAATGCTCGCGGCTCATATGGCCGGACACAAACGCCTGCTTGACCTCGGTGATGTAGATCGTCGCCACAAACACGTTATCGCTGATGGCGGATAACAGGCCGTTGGCAATAAACAGCATGCCCGGCTGTTGTTCGGCGGGCAGTGCCAGCACCCATTGGATCAATGGGGTGAACAGCTGTTGATCATGAATCACTGCGACCACGGCGAAAAACACCACCAGCAACGCGGTAAAGGGCAGGGCGTCCTTGAAGGCATTGCCGATGCGGTGTTCTTCGGTAATCCCGGTGAAGGCAGTGATCAGTACGATCACCAGCAAACCGACCAGGCCCACTTCGGCGATATGAAACGCCAGGCCGGCGATCAGGATCAGCGCTGCCAGGCCTTGAACAATCAGCGCCGCACGTTGGCGCGGGGTGCGTTCGGCGTTGTCTTCACGGGCGTAGTTGGCCAGCACTTGGCGCACGTTGTCCGGCAGCAGGGTGCCGTAGCCAAACCAGCGCAGCTTTTCCAGCAGCACGCAGGTCATCAGGCCGGCGACCAGCACCGGCAGCGATACCGGGGCAATTCGCTGGAAGAACTCAGTGAAATTCCAGCCCATCTCATGGCCGATCAACAGGTTCTGTGGTTCTCCTACCAGCGTGCACACGCCACCCAGGGCGGTGCCGACGGCGCCGTGCATCAACAGGCTGCGCAGGAAAGCGCGAAATTGCTCAAGGTCGGCGTGGTGCAAGGTGGGCAGGTGGCGGTCGTCGCTGTATTCGCTGTCCTGGCGTGGATCATTGCCTGAGGCTACGCGGTGATACACCGAATAGAAGCCCACGGCCGCACTGATAATGACCGCAGTGACCGTCAAGGCATCAAGAAAGGCTGAAAGAAAGGCCGACAAAAAGCAGAACATCAGCCCCAGCAGCGCTTTTGAGCGCACGCCCAGCAGCAGGCGCGAAAACAGGAACAGCAGCAAATCCTTCATAAAGTAGATGCCGGCCACCATAAACATCAGCAGCAGGATCACCGGGAAGTTATGCAGCAGCTCGTCGTACAGTGCCTGGGGCGTGGTCATGCGCAGCAACAGTGCCTCGACCATCAACAGCCCACCGGGCATCAACGGATAGCAGTGCAGCGCCATGGCCAGGGTGAAAATGAACTCGGCCACCAGCAACCAGCCAGCCGCAATCGGGCCAAAAGCCCAGAGCACCAGTGGGTTGATGATGAGGAAAGCGAGGATGCTGGCCTTGTACCAACGGGGCGAGTGCCCCAGGAAGTTATGGGCGAAGGCCTGGGCCATTGAACCGGACATGGGGTGCTCCTGGGGGCGAGAAGCGCGCAAAGTGCCCGATGCTCGCAGGAAGATCAAGCGGTCATGGCATGGCAGCCATATAAAGAAGGGAGATACTTAAATGTCAGGCACGCAAAACCCGTGGCGGGAGTCGAACTCACGCGCCACGGGTTTAATAGTCTTAACAAGTTGCAGCCAATATAAGAAGCGACGGCATGTCGCAGTGGCTGCCTTAACTTACTTGGGCATTGCCCAGGACTGTAGTTGATAACCTTCGCCATTGAGTTCGGCGCGGGCTTGTAGCAGCAGGGTTTCCAATTGTTTTGGATCGGAGTAAGTGCTGCACGGAATCTGTTTGCGCCCGATGCGCTTCTCGGTGCGGTCGATCACGGTCAGGCTCAGTTCGCCAGTGCCGTCTTGTGGGGCCCAGGCCACGCAGTGAAAGGGTTGGAAAGCACGGTCTGCGATCAAAAGAGCTTCGTTGATACGGAGCGGGGCGTTCATGGGGTCTTCTCTCTAAGTGCCCAATCAGAAGATGTGCCGTCGGTTGGGCTTACCGTTCGGCTAGTACCTGTACTGATGCACGATGACGGGGTACGGGTCACATGTTAGAACAAGAAAATTCAACTTTTCGTGATTAACGTCATGTAAGGCGCGATTTTGAAAGGTGAATGAAAGATTGAAGTAGCGCTTGCCGAGGGCCTGATCGCTAAACGCTGTATCGGTGATGGTTTTATCGCGAAACGATACAAGGCTAGCGTCAAGATCTTGCTAGGGTTATGAGCAGCCTGCCCAAACTATTGTTTCTAAATAACTTTAATGATTTTGACGCCAAGGAATAGTCATGGTTGTTACACCAGCCCTGCGTCGCTTGCTCGTGGTCGATCCCTGTGACGACTGCCACCAGTTATTGCCTGGTTTGCGGGCGGTTGGCTGGGATGTAGACAGTTGCGCCCTGGATGCGTTGGGGGATCGTACCTGTGATGTGGGGTTGTTGCGGCTCCAGCCCATGCACTTGGAGCGACCCGAGGCGGTCAAGGAGCTGATCAGCCGCAGCGGTACCGAATGGATCGCCGTGCTCAGCCCAGAAATGCTGCGCCTGCAGAACGTCGGCGACTTTGTCTGCGAATGGTTTTTTGACTTCCACACCTTGCCCTTCGATGTATCACGGGTCCAAGTGACCCTGGGCCGCGCCTTTGGCATGGCACGCCTGCGGGGTAAAGGCGCCGCTCATGTGAATGAACTGGAACATGAATTGTTGGGCGACAGCCGGCCAATCCGGGAGCTGCGCAAACTATTGGCCAAGCTGGCCCCCACCGAATCGCCGATTCTGATCCGTGGCGACAGCGGCACCGGCAAGGAACTGGTGGCCAAGACCCTGCACCGCCAATCCCAGCGCCACGCCAAGCCGTTTGTGGCGATCAATTGTGGGGCGATCCCAGAGCACTTGATCCAATCCGAACTGTTTGGCCATGAAAAGGGCGCATTCACCGGCGCCCATCAACGCAAGATCGGGCGTATCGAAGCGGCCAACGGCGGCACCCTGTTCCTCGATGAAATCGGCGACTTGCCCATGGAGTTGCAGGCCAACCTGTTGCGCTTTCTCCAGGAAAAACACATTGAGCGCGTAGGGGGTAGCCAACCGATCCCGGTAGATGTGCGGGTGCTGGCCGCGACTCACGTCGACCTTGAAGCCGCCATCGAGAGGGGGACTTTTCGCGAGGACTTGTACTACCGGCTCAATGTCCTGCAAGTGATCACCGCGCCGTTACGTGAGCGGCATGGCGATGTCGGCATGCTGGCCAACCATTTCTCCAGGTTCTACAGCCAGGAAACCGGGCGCCGTCCACGCAGCTTCAGCGAAGACGCCCTGATCGCCATGGGCAAGCATGGTTGGCCGGGCAATGTGCGTGAGTTGGCCAACCGAGTGCGGCGTGGCCTGGTACTGGCCGAAGGGCGGCAAATCGAAGCAGCCGACCTGGGCTTGCAAAGCCAGCAGGCAATCGCGCTGCCCATGGCTACGCTTGAGGACTACAAGCACCGCGCTGAACGCCAGGCGCTGTGTGATGTGTTGAACCGGCACAGTGACAACCTGAGTGTCGCCGCCCGTGTGCTGGGGGTTTCCCGGCCGACGTTCTACCGGTTGCTGCACAAACATCAGATCCGCTAGGGCGGGTAAAAAAGCCCCGTCGCGACCCTTATCGCGACGGGGCTTTTCCTTTTCTCCGTTGTAGGAGCGGCGGTTTTAGAAGTAGTACGGGAATTTCAGGCTGAAGGTGAAGTCCGGTGCGTCATCGGTCATACCAATAGCCAGGTTGGGCACGATGGTCAGGTTCTCACTGGCGGCGATGGTCATGCCGACGTTGAAATAGCCGGCGTTGGCGTCACTTGAGACAATCGACTGCCAGTCCCCGCCATCAGGCTTGAGCTTGCTCTTGCGCTGGATCAGGTCGGACACCGAGAACGACATACTCATGCGCTCGTTCAAGGCAAATGCCACACCCACGCCGAACTGGAAGCTGTCGCCCAGGCGGACCTTACCCCCGACCTTCTGGTTGACGTCGCTGCTGATGTCATCAAATGAGTCTTCGAGGTTGTGGGTATAGGACACCGAACCAAACAGCACGGCCGGGTCGAAGGTCTTGACCAGGGAAATCCCCGGCGTGATCGACCACACACCGTTGCCGGTGGGCAGGTTCTCCGGCACGTACAGGTTGTCGTTGGCGGTCGAACGCACCAACTTGATCCCGAACGGCTCCTTGCCGGTTGGCGCCTTGACCCGCACCGATACCACGGCATCGGGCATGGTTGGCGATTCGTCGAGGAACTTGTAGGCGATCCCGAAGTTGACGTCGCCGATGGTCGGGTCCCGGCTCACGGACTCTTCGGAAGTGGCCTGCGGATCGCCGCCACTGGCGCCACCCGATTGATAGGTGGACTCGCGGTACACCACCGGGACGTTGACGTCGAACTGCCAACGGTTATCGAGGTTGTAGCGGCCGGTCAAGTCCAGGGTCCAGTTATCGGCCTTGATCCGGTCGAGGTTGATATTGCCGAGAAAGATCGAATCCAGTGCGAGGAAACCATTGAGGGTCAACTGGCGGGCGTCGTAACGCGCGTAAGTAATGCCGGTTTCAAAACTGAACTTGCCGTTGCCGAAGAAGCCGCTGGCTTCGTTATACAAGTTACTGACACTTTGCGCGGGCGCCGAATCATCCTTGAGTGATTGCCCGTAGGAGCTGCCACCCGTGGCCCCCCCCGTACCGCCGCTGGCGGCCACGGTGCTGCCGCTTTGCTTGAAGTCTGCCGGCGACTTGGCCAGGCGCTTGGGTGCCGGTACAGCAGGCTGGTCTTCCACCTGGCGTACCCGTTGTTCGAGGACTGCCAGGGCTTTTTGTTGGACTTCGTAGCGCTGCTTGAGCTCCAGCAGTTCTTGTTTGAGGGTTTCGATATCCGCGTCTGGCGCTGCGTACAACATACTCGCGGGCAAGAGCGTACTTAAACAGACAACGGCACGTAGTGATAACGATCGGTGCATGAAGTAAGCCGTCCTTTTCTAATGCGTAAGTGTCGAGGGTCAGCGTAGTTCAATAACCGAGTGTGCGTAGGCCCTTGAGTTGATCCAGATTGCAGTTCAGAGCCCCGGCGCTCAGGCCATTGCTGCCAAGCGCGACATTGAGCTGGGTCATGTTGTTGACGAAGTTGCTGTTGCCTTGCAACACCGTGCCTTGCAGCACGTTGCCGCCGCCGATCTGCTGCAGCGCGTTGCCCTGGTTGTTGTGGGCCGCGATGGCCATCTGCACGCCGCCATTGTTGGCCGACACACTGACCCGTCCGGCTGCACTGTCTGTTGTAAAGGAGCCGCCCGCCATCAACGCCTGCCCTGATTGCGCCACGTTGGCCGGTGACAGGCCGTTTTCACTGACATTGATCCCGACGTTGTTGTACGCCGTGTTGCCATCGCCGGCGGCACGTACGGTCTGGGTCACACCCTGGCCGCTGCCCAGCCCGGCGCCACCGACCACGGTGCCGGTGCCCGGGTCGCGTTGGGTGCCATTACCCACCGACCCGCTGGATTGCACATAGAATTGCGGAGTGATCGTGGCTGAGTCGATATGCATGTTGGCGCTCACCGTACTGGTGTCGCCCGCAGCATTGGTCCAGGTGGTGCTCATGACAATGCCGAAACTGATAATGCGCCCCGGCATCACGAAGCGGCCGCGCAGTTCAGCCAGTTCCGCGTCGTTCATTTCAATGGGCTTGAACGCCGAGGACGCATAAGCAGGCATCGAGGCTGCCAGGCACAGGGCCGTGAGCCAACGGGAAGTGTTCATCATCTGCTCCTGGGGCGTCCTTCCCCTTATGGCGCTTCTAGAAGAAGTCGCTCTGGATGAAACCGAAGTCCATCAGCTCGGCGTCGCCCACGGGCCGGAACTCGTTCATTTTGGTCTTGGCGGTCAACGGCGTAGGGGGATCGAGCAGGGCGTTGGTCTTGTCATAGCCTTCACCCAGTACGGCGAACACGATGCCATTCCAGCCTGCGACGAAGTCATCCCGCGAATAGCGCTTGTTGCCCAGGACCGGATCGCCGATATAGACCCAGTCTTTTTCGGCCCGCTGCATCACCACGAAGTGCTTGTAGCCACGGATCTCCAACAGCACCACTACCGGAATCTTTACCGTCAGCAGAGTGTCGGGGCCGATCTTGTAGCCCCTGGCCCGCATGCCGATGCTTTCCAGGTAGCGCTTCATGTCCAGCATGGAAAAGCCCTGGGTGCGCACCAGATCCTGGTCAGCGTTGATCAGCATGCCCTTGATGATGTGTGCTTCATCGACGTCCAGCCAATAGGCCTGGCGCAGGATGGTGGCGAGTGCCGCGGCACCGCAGCTGAAATCGGTTTTCTGTTCCACCAGGTTGGCGAACCGGCGTTCCCGGATGCTCTCGACCTTCTTGAAGATCACTGCACCGCCGGGCATGGCGGAAATCGCCATTTGCCCTGCCCAGGACGGGCCGGTGAGTAAAAACAAGAGGCAGAGGGTCGCGAGGCGCATGATCATGACCTGGTGGACACTGGAAATAAAAAGGGCCTTGTTGCCAAGGCCCCGTTGCATCAGAACGCCAGTTTGTTGCTGGTGCCTCCTGCGCAGACGGTGCAGCCGCTGCCCAGGGTGAGGGTGCTGCTTTGTTGGTTGCCTGAACCTGCCGCCACGTTCACGCCGATGTTGCCGGACGCGTTGTTGGCGGAGTTGAGCAGGCCAGCGTTGTTGACCACGTACTGAGGTTGATAGCTGTGTTTGGAGGACGCTTCGTTGAGGAAGTGGTTATCCAGGGACACTTGTTCGGTGTTCGAGGCAGACGCGACGTTTTTGCCGTCAGCTGTCACGATTGCCAGGTTGTTTTTCTGCTGGTTGCCTTGACCGGCTGCCACGTTCACGCCCACGTTACCGGAGCTGTTGTTGGCCGAGTTGACCAGCGAAGCGTTGTTCTGCGTGCCTTTGTTAATGAACTTGTTGTCTTTGCTTTCTTGATAGATATCAGCTGCGGCGAAGACACTGGCCGCATCATCTGCGCTACTGGTGATGGCAGCACCATTGTCTTGCTGGTTGGCATCACCGGCTGCGATGTTGGCACCCAGGTTACCTTTGCTGCTGCTCAACGAGCCGTTGGCCCCTGCATTATTGAGGGTCTTGGTATTGTCGAACTTGTTGTCCTTGCTCACTTGCGTGTCAGTCACAACGGCAGCCACGGTGCCGGTTGGAACTGGGGTTGGTTTCCATTTTTCGGCAGGACTTGCCTGTGCAGCAACAGCCATGAGCGCAGCCAGAGCGAAAACCAGTGGTTTGAGAGCCATTGTAGGTTTCATGGTGTATCTCCTTGCTTCTATTAGTTGGTTAAGTGTTGGTACGGTCTAACAAACACCTATCAAGCTGTTACTTGATAGTCACACCGAGGGTGTTAGCCATCCGGTTCCCCACCCCTGCACTCTGATTCACCTGTACCACTCCACGGCTGCCGGTGAAGGCCTGGTCGCTGGTAACGACCTGGCGGCTGCCAGTGGTAGAGGGGGATCGTGAGTCTGGTAACAGCGTCATGTTCTGTTGCGACAGGACGCTGTCATCGATGCTCTGCGGACCTGTGCTGATCCGCACCGCATTGATCATCTGGTTATTGGCCCCGGCCGACTGGTTGACACCCAGGATGCCGTTGCCATTGCTGAATGAGTTGCCCTGGATCGCCGCGCTGGCGTTAAGGGCGGGATCAACCTTGCCGTCGAGTTTCTGGACAAGCGCGTCGCTGGCCTGGCCACCGAGGCTGATCGCGCGGCTGTTGATCTGCTGTTGTTGATTGCCGGCGGCCTGGTTGACTGACAGCACACCGGTGTATTGCTTGCCGGCGTTGTCGATCAGCGCCTGGTGGCTGCTATCGGCCATGGCCGCCGAACAGCCGATTACGGTGAGGAACAGCCACGAACGGTTCATTGCTGGACCCCCATCATCGCGCCGATGTTGTTCAGCGGCGCCAGGCCGCGCTCGATCGAGCCGCTGATCTGCCCGCCCAGCGTGTTGCCGCTGGCATGTCCGGCCGCCGCACCGGCGCCCAGGCCAGCGGAGTTGCTGCCCAGGGTATTGCTCAAGCCGGGAAGGTCGCCGTTAGGCAGGATGGCGCGGGTGATGCTCGAGCCGCTGCTGACCCCCGCAAAATCGTTGTCGCTGAGTTCGCCGCCGGTAGCGCGCAGGATCTGTTGGCTGGGGTTGGCGTTGGCGGTGGATGGGTACGGGTCTTTGCCAAAGGCGGGCCGGCCGACCATAAACCCTTGCACATTGCGGCCCGTCACGATGATGCCGTCCTCGGCGCAGGCGGGCAGGCTCACGCTGGCGCTGAGTACACAGCTGATCAGCAGCAGGCCTATGGAGCCTTGATTGAGAGTTGCCACGGCATCATTCCTTGTTTTGTGACGCTGACCCTAAACAGCGCTGTAAGGAATAGAGCAGAAGCTGTGCCGCTTTTTATATGTTCCAGCTTTTCAATGGCTTGGGATTTATGGCGGGGTGGAGGTGGCGTGGGGTGTATCAGGCATGAAACAGGATGCCGGCGGATGACCAGCGCCTTGCAGGGGGAAGGGGGTGTTTCAGCAAAGCAACACTATCGATGACGAATCGATGAATCCGCAGCCACAGGGCGGTTGCGCGGCGTTGAGTGTTTCAAAAGTGGACACAGCGGCGCGAGCAACACCCTGGGCAGAGCGTGCTGCTCAGATCTTCGGTGCTTTGCGCGGTATGGAGTTGAGCACGGTGTTGCCATCCTGGTTCTGGGTCAGATAGACCGGCAGCACCTTGGGCAGGGAGGACACCAGATGGGTGACTTCATGGATATCGTAGATCCCGCCAATACGGATATTGCCGGTACTGGTATCGGCCAGCATCACCGGTTTGTTGAGGTAGCGGTTGATCAGGGGCAAGGCATCCGCCAGTGCCAGGTTGTCGAGGATCAACTTGCCCGTGCGCCAGGCCAGTGCCGGATCATGGGGAGAGAACGCCTGGAGCTGTGGCTGCGCGTCACCGCGGTTGTAACTGGCTTGCATCCCGGGCGTCAGGTTCAGCCCGCTGTGGCTGGCATCGCTGGTGATCTTCACCGAGCCTTCGAGCAGCATGACCCGCACCTGATCGTCATACTTCCAGACGTTGAACTGGGTGCCTGTCACACGGATCTGCCCGGCGCCGGCGCGCACCACAAACGGGTGTTGGCGGTCATGGCTGATATTGAAGAACGCTTCGCCCTTTTTCAGGGTGGCCCGGCGTTCGTTTTTATAGTTGCTGTAGACCAGTTCGGTACCCAGGTTCAGCTCCACCACACTGCCATCGGCCAGCGTCACTTGGCGCAGGCCGTTTTCGGCATCGTAATGTTCATAGGAACTGGGCAGCCAGCCCGCTTCCCAGCCAGTGAAGGCGGCCAGGGGCAGGGCCACCAACGAGATGGCCGCAGCTACGGCGTAGTTGCGCCAGCGGCTGGGCGGCGGCGCCAGTGCAACGGGCGGGGAAGGTTGGCCTGTGCGTGGCAGATGGTCGGCCACATCCCAGATTTCCAGCATGGCGGCATATTCGAAGGCATGCAGGGGATGCGCATCGTGCCACTGTTCGAAAGCCTGCCGCTCGGCCTCTGTGCAATCAAAAGCGTGCAGGCGCATGCACCAATGCGCGGCGGCATCGGTGACGGCATCATATTCGGCTTCTGAAAAAGGCTGTTGGGTCATTGGTGCTTCCTGATTTCGTACATTCTAACCTTCCCGGTAGGGTGCCGAGAACAGCCATCATGGCGAATGAGCATCAATGTGGAACTAATTGGGCCCGCAAACACCCTAAAAATCTGGATCTGTAAGTCATTCTCTATAACGGAGTAAGAAAATGCTGAAGAAAACCCTCACCGCCATGCTTGCCACAGCCACCTTGCTCGGCGCTGGCGCCGCCCTGGCCGATAAGCCAGGTGCAGGCTGGATCACCATCGAAAAAGCCATCGAGACTGCCAAGACCAAGGCCGGCTACATCGAGGTCTACAGTATCGAAGCCGATAACGACGGTTATTGGGAAGGCAAGGGGCGCAAAGCTGACGGCAGCGTCTATGAGTTCCGTGTCGATGGCGCCTCGGGCAATGTGACACGCGACCAGAAAGACTGATCGCAAACCGATCAGTGCGCGGACGCCTTTCGATCGAAAGGCACCGGGTCCAATTGACGTCCCAGGTTACTGATCAGGAACGCCACCGAGTCGGCATTATCCAGGATAGTGTCGACTCGTTTGCCGAGATTGGTCATGAATATCCCCCTCGCATTACTCAGGTCCACACCGCCCGTAGTACGCAGGATCTGATCCCTGATGTATTCGGTTTCAGGTGTCGAGCCGAAGTCTCTCCAGACGTTGCCCGCGACGTCCACGTACTTGAACAATTGGCTGACGGGCGTCCTGCGCGAATACCCCGTGGTTTGCCGATTTTTCTGGTAGGCGGCCAACTCGCGCCCGGCCTGGGTCAGTGTCTCGATCAGATCGGAAAACGGCATCACCGAGTCCAGGTACGCTGCATCGGCCGTCGTGGCCACCAGATGGCTCAACTCGTGAATCAACAGCGTGGCCCGCGCATGGACCTCCCGGTCGAAGTAGTCGGTCAGACGATTGTCGTAGTCGCTGAAGGGCGGTGCAAAAAAGTGCTCAGTCAAAAAGATCCGCCGGTCCGGATCTTTGTCGATGGTGAAGCCCCAGTTGTTCTGTGGGTCGATTCGATGGGACCCCACCACGAACCGCTTCGAATCGAGTGCATACAGGCTGGGGTCCAGCAGGCCGGCGAGAATCTGGTCGACGACGCGATGCAGCTTTTGCACCAGGGCCGGGGCAATCTCTTGAGGCCCCTGGTCCGGGTTGATATCGATCCCGAAGAAGCTGTTGACGAAGCGATGTATACGGGTCACCGGCGCGATGCCTGGCGCCAGTAACGCCAGGTTCAGCTTGCAGTTCTGCACATAAAACGTTGCCAGGTCCATGGCCTCCACAATCATCCTGGCCCGCTGGGGATACAACCGGCGAATCGCCTTCATGCCGATCGCTTCGATATTCATGGTGGTACGGGCTGAGGCGCTGACATCTGCCCGGTCCTGCAGGCGGCCCAAGGCCTGGCCATAGCGCGCGATCTTTTGCCGGGTGTCGAGGCGCCATTGGCCCGCGCTGTCGCGATAGACAAACGGGCCATGGTTAGCGGCCGTCTTGATCCGCCAGAACGTACCGAGGCTCTCTACCCGGTAGACCTTGCCCGCCAGCGCAATGTACGGCACGCCTTTATGCTGGTAAGTCCCGTTGAATGTATTGAGCGTCATACCCGTCAATCCCACATCGTGCACTTCGCTGGGCGACAGCAGGGTGCGCTGTGGGGCGGTGATGTCCAGTGTCGACCAATTGGCCGAGGGTTGCGTCGGCGCGACGGGGGGTTGCTGCGCCGGGTCGAAGATCAAAGCCTTGGCGTCCTGCAAGGCCTGGCCGAGCGCGGCCATTTGTCCCAGCCCGTTGATGAACGTCTGCAAGGCCAGGCCCCAGTGCTGGTCCTGCAAGGCCTCTGCGGACTCAGTGAACAGTGAAATGCTTTGCCAGATGGCCCAAGGCAGTGCCAGCTTGCCGGGCAGCAAGCCGAGCATCCGGCCCGCAGTGCCATCGAGCACCTGGGTGAGGGTTTGCCACTCGGCCTCGGCCCCTTGGATCAATTGGGCACCCAGCAGATTGAGGAGTAACTGGCGGTTATCGTCGAACAGGCGGCCCAGCAGGTTGCCCTGGATCGGATTGAATCCCAGGGTGATCTCCGAGGTAGCGCCTTGGGAACTGGCCAACAGGTTTCGATAGGTGGCGTCCTGGGGCGCAGCCAGCCGCCTGAGCACCCAGTCTTGCAGGGCGCCTGGAGTATTCAGGGCTTGCACGAACTGCGCCTCGCTTTCGAACTCGCGCAAGCTCAAGGTTGGGTGATAGGGCGCGTACAACACCTGCGGCCCCCCGCGCCCGGCGCTGATGAAGTACAGCCCCAGGGCCGGGGCCAGCGAAGCGCCGGCGGTGGCGAGCAATTCCAGGGGCCTGACCTGGGCCGTGGTGCCTGGCACCAGTGCACGGGCCACCGCATCCGGCATGTCGAATGCCTGTTGCAGCAGTTCGAAACCCACATCTGACAGGCGCTCTTGCAACTTGAGGGCATGGGCGTGTTGCAACAGTTGCCAGGGCAACTGCTGGCTGAAATCCTGCAAGCGCTGTGCGACACCGGCTGCGCCCGCCGACAGTTTTTGATTCAGGTACGTGTAATAGTCGCTCTGGATATTCAATTGCGTCAGCATCTGACGCACCACGGTTTGCGTCAGCCCGGTGGCCAGGGACACCACGTCAAATTCGGGCGCTTGCGCACTGGTGGGGCCCATGGCGAAATCCAGCAGGCTTTGGCGCCGTCCTGCCAGCGCCAGCCTGGGCACAATCTCGACGCCCGTGGCATAGGTTGAGTAATCGACGAGCATGTCGTTCAGGCGGTTCTCCACATGTTGACGCAACGAATCAAGCTCGTAGAGATAGTCCCGGCCGTGCGAGGTGTGGATGCGATATTGCTCCAATATCTCGGCCTGGCGCCGTTGCTCCCTGGGCGGCGCTGCGCCCAGCCGGTTGTGCAGTGAGTGCCGCAGCTCTGCCAGGCGTGCGATGTCCATCGCGCGCTGCAGGTTATTGGCGGGGACTTCGCTGCGCAGTTGTCCCAGAGCCTGGGCCAGCGACGAGGCTTGGGCCTTGAGCGTCAGGGTGTGTTGGCGTTGGGCAAGATAATGCTCGATCCAGGATTGCTGGCATTGCTGCAATGCGGGCTTGGTCATCAATTGCAACGGCCCCAGCTCATAACGTCGATGGGGGATGTGCTGCAAGGCCGAGAGGTTTTCCAGCAGGCCCAGGCGCTGGGCCGGGCTGCGTAGCCGTTGAGCCAGGACCTCGCGCAAGTCGCTGATCGAAGCGAAGGCTTCCACGCCTGCCGCCGGCGTCCACAGCAGCGCATGCCCGGAGTGGTAATGATCGAGGCCCCCGCGTTCAGTGAGCACAAAACAGTTGGTCAGTCGCAGCAGGCTGGTCTGGCCAGCGGGCAACACTGACACTGTGAATGCTTGTGGGGTGAAGCCTTTCAACACAGGATCCTGTCCGCGCACTGTGTTGTCCGGATCCAGCATCGTTTGCAGGATCTGGATATCGCGCTCATCAAGGGTCTTGTCCAGCCCTCTGAGCCGTGCCTCTTCAAGAATCCCCACGGACATGCTGTGCGCCAGCTTGGGGGTCAAGGCCTCCAGGCCCGCACGGGGGATTTGCGCGGCGGGCTGGCGGCTCAGACCGGCTAGCCACTGGGTGACCATACTATTGAGGCGGACAATGTCCAGGTCCGGTCTTTTCGTGGCCTGGCCGCGAGTCCGTGGTCCATATACCCCGTATTGCGCAGTGTCAGGGATGGCCTTTGCCTGGTGCAGCAGGCGGGCGACACAGTGCACCAACAGGCTCTGGCTGGACTGTGGCGTGCGCCGCTCCTGGGCGTCGGCATTGCCAGCATAGCGATTGATAAAAAGGTCTTGTGGGTTGAGCGCGGCCACCTCAGCGGCCGGGAATGTGGCATGCAACTGCTCGCTGATGACGCGCTCCAGGCTGGGAACCTGCGCTATCAGGGTGTCCAGCGCATGGCTGACGCTGTGCAATCGCCGGTGGGTCAGGCGGGCCTTTTCCGCCGGCACCGACGGCGCGCAAGGATGGGTGCTCCAGCGTCCCTCGGCGTCCAGTGCCCGTAACCTGTGGTCGAGCATCGCGCGGATATCCAGGCCGTAATCCAGCATGGCGTAGGCGTTGACCGTACCCTGGTTGCGTCGGTACAGGTCCAGGCAGTATTCGAGGTTCTGTTGCTGTTTGCCGATGACCGTTTCCAACAAGGTGCTGAATACCGGCCCAGTGAACGGCACCGAGCTGAACTGCGGGTTTTCAAACCCGACAAACCGTGCCCGCTCTTCCAGTGACAAAAACCCGAAGAAATCATCCTCATGCCCCTGCGCAACGGCCATTGCCTTGAGCGTGGCCTGCAAGTCGTGCTCGTCCTTGAGCACTTGCCAACCTCTGGACTGGGTGTAGAGGTAGGCGTCGGGATGAGTGACCACCAGCGTGCTGGCCAGCTCGACATAGTAAGAGGTGTGCTCCCACAGGCGGACTTTTTCAGTCAACGGCCCGTGCTCGCGTTCGACGGGCTGGTAGAGCGCGTTCAGTTGCTGCCACTGTCCGGGAGTGAAGATCTCCTGCTGACGCTTGAGCAGTAAGTCGACCCTGGATTTATCGCTCATGGCCTGGGCAAAGTATTCGCGCCTGGACCACCCGGCGTAAACGTCGGTGTTCCAGTAAGTGAGCAGTGAGTTGTTCAGATACAGGCGCAGTTGATCGGACGCTTGCTGGATGCCATCGTCCCAGCGGCTGAGGTCGCGCGCCTGGGGGCTGGTGCCTGAGGGCGACAATATCTCGGGGTTGGTGTAGACCCGGCGCAGCCCCACCGGCCAGGCATGCTGGCGGTGGAACAGCAGTAGGGCATCACGCAACAACAGGGCATTTACCCATTTTTCCTGGTCGGTGGATGATGAAACCCGTGCGTAAAAAAATACATGGGTCTTGCGCTGGTCCACGCTCGGGAAGGGCTTGCGCAAGGTGCTGGACAACAACTGGTCCAGCAGGGTTGCCACCAATGGCAGCTTGCTCAATTCATTGAGCAGGGTCTGCACGGTGCGGTTCTGGCCACGTTCGATACAGGCTCGCTGTTCATCAAATACGTTGCCCGTGATCAACTGTCGGGTGAGGCTGGCGCCGGGCTTGAAGTCCAGGCCTATGCGGTCGTCCAGGGCCAGGAAGTGCAGGAGTTCGCCCCGTTGTGCATCGTCCAGCAGGCGTTTTTCCAGGGTATCGAGCAGTTGCCTGGCATCACTGAACTTCTCCAGCCCGGTTTGCGGGCCGTAGAAAAACACAGGGGTGTAGGCGTCTTCGGAACTCATCATGAAGGCGCCGGCCAATTCGACCGGCTCGTGCCCCGGCAAGTTGATCAACAACCGTTCGGCAATCATTGGCGGGGTTTGCGCCTTGCGTGCATCGGCATCGACAAAAAACAGATTGCGCAGGAATTCCCGATCCTTTTCGGTAATGCCGCGTTGTCGCTCACGCTCGTTCAAACGCTTGATCACCCGTAACGCTTCGGGGAAAAAATAGGGTAGAGGCTGGTCGTCCATGATCGTTTGTGCACTGGCTTGAGGAAGGGCAAAGCCTACGAGTACCGATGGGCGCAGCGGCGCTAAATAAATAGGCCGCGAGCCCGCACAGGTGTTGACAGGCGGGTTGCCGGGCGTTGTTTAATCAGGGCGTTGAGTCCAGCAGGCTGTAGCCCCCTCCAATAACAATTCCGGAGCTTCAGATGTCAGCCACGCCCGTTACTGCAAACACATCCATGGCCTTCAGCGAACTGGTGGCCCTGCTTACACGCATCTTCATTCGTCATGGCACCTCGCCCGATGTGGCCGCTGTCCTGGCCGATAACTGCGCCCGTGCCGAACGGGACGGCGCGCACAGCCATGGGGTCTTTCGTATACCTGGCTACGTCTCGACGCTGAACAGCGGCTGGGTCAATGGTATGGCCGTGCCGCAGGTCGAAGATGTCGCGTCAGGCTTTGTCCGGGTCGATGCCGACAATGGTTTTGCGCAGCCGGCCCTGGCAGCAGCGCGCCCGCTGTTAGTGCAAAAGGCCCGCAGCGCCGGGATCGCGGTATTGGCCATTCGCAACTCCCATCACTTTGCGGCGCTCTGGCCCGATGTAGAGCCTTTCGCCGAGGAAGGGCTGGTGGCGCTGAGTGTGGTCAACAGCATGACCTGTGTGGTGCCTCACGGCGCAGATCGCCCCTTGTTCGGCACCAATCCCATCGCGTTCGCCGCGCCCCGTGCCGATGGGCCGCCGATTGTGTTTGACCTGGCCACCAGCGCCATTGCCCATGGCGACGTGCAGATCGCCGCGCGCAAGGGCGAGCGCGTGCCACCTGGCACCGGTGTCGACAGCCTGGGCCAGCCGACCCAGGACCCTCGGGCCATCCTTGAAGGGGGCGCGTTGCTGCCGTTCGGTGGGCACAAGGGCTCGGCCTTGTCGATGATGGTTGAACTGTTGGCGGCCGCATTGACGGGGGGCAATTTTTCCTTTGAGTTCGACTGGTCCAACCATCCCGGCGCCAAGACGCCCTGGACCGGCCAGTTGCTGATCGTCATCGACCCGAGCAAAAACGCTGGCCAGGGCTTTGCCGAACGCAGCCAGGAACTGGTGCGCCAGATGCATGCAGCAGGGTTACGACGTTTGCCGGGCGACCGCCGTCATCGGGCGCGGGCCAGGTCTGAGGAGGAGGGGATTATCATCGACGGTGAAGAGTTGGAGCGCTTGCGGGCGTTGGCCCAGGCCTGAACACCGGCGCGGACGACGCCGCGCCAGTGATGACCGTTATCAGTGGCGACGGCCCAGCAACAGGCCGACGACCAGGCCGAAACCGGCCGAGATTGCCACCGTCTGCCACGGGTGGCCACCGATGTAGGTTTCGGTAGCATCGACCACCGGCTTGCTGCGCTCACGCACGTTGGACACCGAGTCCAGGGCCTGCTTGAGCTTGATCGCGACCTGCTCGCGCAGGGTTTCACCTTCTTCTCCCACCAGCGACGCGCTGCTTTTGAGCAGTTTGTCCGATTCTTCGATCAGGGCCTGGAGTTCGCTGAACGCCTGGTCCTTGATTTGCTCTTCGACTGCTTGGGCGGCGGTTTTACGGGCCATTGAGTAGCTCCTTGCGGGGTAAGTGGGCAGTGAACAATGGAGTCTTGCAGTAGGCTAAAAGTTGCAGTTTTTTTCGCTGACTCTCAGCACGGGATAAAATCCGAATTCGGACCTTTCGACCTACAGTGTAAGATGTCACCTATTTGTGCAGCAGGTAATTCCACATGAGCTTCAATCTGGCTAACAAGCCCCTTGCCGAGCGCGCTGCGCTTGAAGATGAAAAGTCGCGCCTGTACGACTTGTGGCAAAGCAACCTGGGCAAGGCCAAAGGCGAGGGCGCCCGACTGTTTGGCGAGCGCTCCAAACGCAAGGGCAAATGGGCTGAATGGGTCCGCTCGGAATTGGACGGCATGTCGCCACCGGAGTTTGCCAACATGGTGCGCAGTGAAGTCAACCGACTGATGGCGGCCAAGTAGGGGCCGGCGATTGCGGTAGTTCAGTCACTACATGTGCTGGCTGGTATACCGCTATCGCGGGCAAGCCCGCTCCTACAGGGGTTGTTTCATCCATTCTTCGCGGGTGATTTCCCAAATTTCCTTGGGGAATACCCCCGCCACGAAGCGTCCTTCTTCCGTGCGGATCAAGCGCATCCGGGTTTTTTCCGAAATCCTGCGCGACCCCAGGTTCGGCGCGGCCTTGGGCACCCGCAGCAGTGGGCGTTCGAGCACCTTGAACCAATACTCGGTCACCGCCGCACTGGCTTCGCTCATTAGCCCCTGACCTTGCCAATGCGGGGCCAGCCAGAAGCCCCGGTTGTTATCCAGCTCATCCATCAGGCTCACATTGCCGATCAACTGCCCGGGCTCTTCGCGCAGGCGGATCGACCAGTGCCACTCGCGCCCCTCGACCATGGCCGGCAAGGCTATTTGCTCCAGGAAGCTGCGGGCGCCATCGGCCGGGTAGGGCCAGGGCACCAAGGCATTGAGGTAACGCACCACCTCCCAGTGGGGAAACTGTTGCTGGATACCCTCGGCGTCGTCCAGGGTCAGCGGTTGCAGGATCAGGCGTTCGGTGTGCAGGGTGGGCAAGGTGTCCATGTTGTTTACCACGTCACTGTGGTGGGCAGGTCCAGCGTCCCGCGATCAACAAAACGCACGGTGCCAAACAAGCCACCGGCCAGCTTGCCGCGCAGGACATAGGGCAGGTTGTTCAAGCTCTGGGTCTGGCTCAGGCCAAGGGTCTGGCGCAGCACGGAAAATGCCGAAACGCTGACCGGGACTGTCAGCACCGTCTCAGAAAAGCGCGGGATCGATCCCTGTTGATCGCTGACCCCGGCCGCCAGTGGCCGTCCATTGACCTCCAGGTCCAGGGCCACGCCGTTGTAGTCGATCGCTGTTTCGTTGGGGTTCTGCACCCGCAGCTTGACCGCAAACCGCACTTCCAGGTCCTGGCTCTGCAACGGTTCGATGCCCACCACATTGATATGCAGCGCGTCACGGTCGGGGAACAGGGCGCAGGCGCTCAGGCTGAGCAATACCAGGGATAGGGTCAGGCCGATCAATCTGCGCATAAGGGTTCCTATTTCGTCGGGGCCGGGTCCTGCATCACTTTGAGGGTCGAGGCTTCCGGATCAAATTCATCTTCCTGCAACTCTATGAACTCTTCAGGCAGGAAGATGTTCAGCAGGATCGCACAGAATGCACCGACGGTAATCGGCGACTCGAAGATGTTATGCAGGGCCTTGGGCAACTCGCGCAGCACTTCTGGCACCGCCGCCACACCCAGGCCCATCCCCAGGGAAATGGCCACGATCAGCACATTGCGTCGATGCAGCCCGGCCTCGGCGAGGATCTTGATCCCGGCCACGGCCACGGTACCGAACATGATCAGGGTCGCGCCACCCAGCACCGGCTTGGGCATCAATTGCAAGACCGCGCCAATCATCGGGAACAGACCGAGCAGCACCAGCAGGCCGGCAATGAAATACGCCACATAGCGGCTGGCCACGCCGGTCAACTGGATCACGCCGTTGTTCTGGGCGAAGGTCACCATCGGCAGGCTATTGAAGGTGGCGGCCATCACCGAGTTCAGGCCGTCAGCCAGCAGGCCAGACTTGATGCGCTTGATGTACAGCGGGCCTTTGACCGGTTGCTGGGAAATCATCGAGTTAGCTGTCAGATCTCCGGCCGCCTCCAGCGGGGAAATCAGGAAGATCACGGCTACCGGGATAAACGCCACCCAATCAAACGAAAATCCGTACTTGAACGGCACCGGCACGCTGACCAACGGCACCTGGGGCAATGCCGCCAGGTCGACCCGGCCCAGCCACCAGGCCACGACAAACCCCAGGGTGAGGCCGATGACAATCGAGCCCAGACGCAGGAATGGGTTATTGAAGCGGTTGAGCACCACGATGGTCACCAACACCAGGGCGGCCAACCCCATATTGCTGGCGGCACCCAGGTCGGCGGCGCCGTAGCCGCCGGCCATGTCAGTGACGGCGACCTTGATCAACGACAGGCCCATCAAGGTGATGATGGTGCCGGTAACCACCGGGGTGATCAGTTTGCGCAATTTTCCGATGAACTGGCTGAGCACCACTTCGATAAACGCTGCAAAGAAGCAGATGCCAAAGATCGTCGACAGGATCTCATCGGTGCCGCCGCCCCGGGCCTTGACCATGAACCCGGCACTGAGAATCACGCTGATAAACGAAAAGCTGGTGCCTTGCAGGCACAACAAGCCCGAGCCCACCGGACCAAAGCGCCGCGCCTGGACAAACGTGCCCAGGCCCGAGACGAACAGGGCCATGCTGACCAGGTAGGGAACTTCGCTTTCCAGGCCCAGCACGCCGCCGACGATCAGGGTCGGGGTAATGATCCCAACAAAGCTGGCGAGCACGTGCTGCAGGGCGGCAAAAATCGCCGCGGTGAAGTGCGGACGGTCTTCCAGACCATAGATCAGGTCCGATTTATAGCGGGGGCGGGGGGCTTGAGCGTCAGACAAAATACGTGCTCGGGTCAGAAAATGGACGCGCAGGATGCCAGAAAGCGCCCGCTGTCAAAAGTGTGAAAATATATTTCTCGGATCCGTGCAAAAAGCCTCAAGCCTGCCGATATCCCTTATAGGCCCACATAACCCTTACAACAGTGGCGCCGAACAGTCACCTGTGTGCGTTGACGCACAGTGACCGTGTCGCGGCAAGGACGCTCGCAGCCATCCCTTCTTGAGAGCTTTCCTATGTCCCTCCGTAATTTGAACATCGCACCTCGGGCGTTTCTCGGTTTTGCGTTTATTGCGTTGCTTGTGATTGTTCTAGGGGTGTTTGCCGTCAACCGCATGACGCTGATTCGCCAGGCCGCGTTGGACATGGGCGCCAACCAACTGCCGAGTGTCGGCTACCTGGCCAATATGACCGAGAACGTGTTGCGCCTGCGCATTCTGTCCTTCCGTATCTTGGTCAATCGTGAGCCGGCAGCCCTGCAAGATGCCCAAACGCGCATCGGGGTGCTGGTCGACAAGGCCCGCCAAGCCCAGGCAGGTTATGCCGCGATGCCGGCCGGCGCCGAAGAAGCCGCGCTGTACAAGACCTTTGCGGCCACGCTCGACAACTACCTCAAAGCCCAGGCCGAAATGCTTGCGCTGTCCCAGCAGAACAAAGTCGAGGAGATGCGCGCCCTGATCAACAGCCGGATCAAGGACGGCACCGATCGGATGGGTGAACAACTGAACCAGTTGATTGCGATCAATGCCGCCGATGCCAAACAGGCCGGCGAAGACGCCGGGCGCAGCTATAGCGATGCGATCAGCGGGATCATCGTGGTGGCGGTGGTCGCGGCGCTGATGACTGTATTGCTTGCCTGGCTGCTGACTCGCAGCATCGTTACGCCCCTGCGCAAGGCCGTGGCGGCCGCCGAGACCATCTCCAGTGGCGACCTGAGCAAAGCCATCGAGGACGACGGCCAGGACGAGCCGGCCCGCCTGATCGGTGCCCTGGCGACCATGCAGAACAACCTGCGCCAGACCATCCAGCACATCGCCGGCTCAGCTACGCAATTGGCCTCGGCCGCCGAAGAGCTGAGCGCAGTTACCGAGGAAGCCTCCAAGGGCTTGCAGCAGCAGAACAATGAAATCGACCAGGCCGCCACGGCGGTCAATGAAATGACCGCCGCCGTAGAGGAAGTGGCGCGCAACGCGGTGTCGACCTCCGAGGCCTCGACCCAGTCGAACCAGGCCGCGCGGGAAGGGCGCGACCGTGTGGTGGAAACCGTGGGCGCGATCCAGACCATGACCCAGGACGTGCAGAACACCTCGGTGTTGATCGAAGGCCTGGCGACCCAGGGCCGTGATATTGGCAAGGTACTGGACGTGATTCGCGCGATTGCCGAGCAAACCAACCTGCTGGCCCTCAACGCGGCCATCGAGGCCGCACGCGCCGGTGAAGCCGGGCGTGGGTTTGCCGTAGTGGCCGATGAAGTGCGCGCCCTGGCCCATCGCACCCAGCAGTCGACTCAAGAGATCGAGAAGATGGTGGCCGGGATCCAGAACGGTACGGGTGAAGCGGTGCAATCCATGCAGCAGAGCAACCAGCGTACCCAAAGCACTTTGGAAATGGCCCGCGCGGCGGGTGTGGCGCTGGAGCAGATCACCCAGTCCATCAGCCTGATCAACGAGCGCAACCTGGTGATCGCCAGCGCCTCTGAAGAGCAGGCCCAGGTATCACGGGAAGTGGACCGCAACCTGGTGAACATCCGCGACCTGGCCACCCAATCGGCGGCCGGTGCCAACCAGACCAGCGCCGCCAGCCACGAACTGTCGCGCCTGGCGGTGGACTTGAACGGTATGGTGGCGCGTTTCGTGATCTAACGACTGGTGGGGAAAGTGGGGGGCTGCGGCTGCTGCCCCGGAACCAGCCACCTTGGTGTACCTGGCAGAACAGGGTGAGGCTGTTGGGGCGGCTTTGCCGCCCAGCGCGGGGCAAGCCCGCTCGCCACAGACAAGTCCTCTCACCACAGACGAGTCCTCTCACCAATCAGGCCAGGCTCATTGCTTCCAGGCGCCGGTGTTCACCAGGTTTTTCGGGCGTTCGCCGGCCAGTGCTGCCAGCAGGTTGTCCACCGCACATTTGGCCATGGCTTCGCGGGTTTCGTGGGTCGCAGAGCCGATATGGGGGGTCGCCACCACGTTGCTCAAACGCAGCAACGGCGAGTCGTGATTCAACGGCTCACGCTCGAACACATCCAGACCCGCAGCGCGAATCGTCCGCTGTTGCAGGGCTTCGACCAGTGCCGCTTCGTCCACCACTTTGCCCCGGGAGATATTGATGAAAATCGTCTCCGGCCCCATAAGCGCGAACTCCTTGGCGCCAATCAACCCCTGAGTCTCGGCAGTCAACGGCAATGTCAGGCAAACAAAATCGGCTTGCTGCAGCAGATCCGGCAAGCTGTGGTATTGCGCGTCAAACCGCTGATCTACCGCAGGCTTGGGCGAGTGGCTGTGGTAGATCACCGGCATGCCAAAGCCAAAGTGCCCACGCTGTGCCAGCGCTTCGCCAATACGCCCCATGCCAATGATGCCCAGGGTCTTGCCATGCACATCGCTGCCAAAGTGCAGGGGGCCGATGTTCTGGTTCCAGTTGCCGGCGCGCACCATATTCGCCAACTCCACCACGCGTCGGGCGGTGGCCAGGATCAGCGCAAAACCGGTGTCGGCGGTGGTTTCGGTGAGCACATCAGGGGTGTTGCTCAGCAGGATGCCGCGGTGGGTCAGGTAGTCGATGTCGTAGTTATCAACGCCCACCGAAACACTGGCCACCGCCTCCAGCTGCGGTGCCAGGTCCAGCAGGTTCGCATCCAGGCGCAGGCTGGCGCCCAGCAAGCCGTGGGCGCTGGGCAAGGCATCACGCAATTGTGCCAGGCCGGTGGGGCCGAGGTTTTCAATCAGCGTGACCTGGGCCGCTTCGTGCAGGCGGGCCATCAGCGGCGCGGAGAGTTTCTTGTACAACACGACATGCTTTTTCATCAGGTTCTTACCTTCAAATCCAGGGAATGCAACGGTGCTGTCGGGGAGGGTTCACGTGCACCGGTCTTGAGGAAAATCGTCAGCACCACCGACAGCAGCAACGCACCGCTCATCAGCAGGTACGACGCGCCCGGCGAGCCGGTGCTGCTGTTGAGGTAGCCCACCAGGTACGAGCCGCCAAACGAGCCCAGCGCGCCCATGCTGTTGATCAAGGCCATGGCCCCACCGGCGACGTTGGCCGGGAGGATTTCCGGGACGATGGCAAAAAACGGCCCATAGGGCGCATACATGCACGCGCCGGCGATCACCAGCAGGGTGTAGGACCACCAGAAGTGTTCGGCCCCCAGCAGGTAGGAACCGTAGAACGCGATGGAGGCGATCAGCAGTGGCGGCCACACAAAGCGTTTACGTTTTTGCAGCTTGTCCGAGCCCCAGGACACCAGCAGCATGGCAATCACCGCGGCGAGGTAAGGCAGCGCCGATAACCAGCCGGCTTCGACCATATCCATCTGCAGGCCCGCCTTGAGGATCGAAGGCAGCCACAGCACAAAGCCGTAGACGCCGATGCTCCAGCAAAAGAATTGCAACGCCAGGATGATGACCTTGGGCGAGCGGAAGGCTTCGGCATAGTTTTTCACCGCCTTGAGACCCACCTGCTCGGCGGCCAGGGCGGTTTCCAGGTCGTGTTTCTCGCCGGCACTCAGCCATTTGGCATCCGCTGGGCGCTCATCGGCCAGGCGCCACCAGATAAAGGCCCAGAACACCGCCGGCAAGCCTTCGACGATAAACATCCAGCGCCAGCTGTAATGCTGAACCAGGTAACCCGACACGACCGACATCCACAACATGGTCACCGGGTTGCCAAGGATCAGGAAGGTATTGGCGCGCGAGCGTTCGGCACGGGTGAACCAATGGCACAGGTACACCAGCATCGCCGGCATCACTGCGGCCTCGACCACCCCGAGCAAAAAGCGGATGGCGATCAGCATATAGGCGTTGGACACCACCCCGGTCAGCGTGGCCAGGCCGCCCCAGAGGATCAGGCTGACGAAGATCAGCTTCTTCACGCTGCGCCGCTGGGCGTAGATCGCGCCCGGCACCTGGAAGAAAAAGTAGCCAAGGAAAAACAGTGCGCCGAGCAGTGAAGACATGCCCGGGGTAATCATCAAGTCTTCGGCCATGCCGGAGGCGGCGGCAAAGCCGTAGTTGGCGCGGTCCAGGTACGCCAGGCTGTAGGTAATGAAGACGATGGGCATGATGTACCACCAACGGCGGGTGGCGAGTTTCAGGTTATTCATGGGGTTGCTCCTGAGCTTGTTGTAGTTGTGGCAACAGGTAACGGTGTATTCGGGTCAGCCGGCTTTTTGCAGGGCGGGCAGGTCGGCGCGCAGGGGCAGGCCTTCCATATCGCCACGGCTCTGAACCGCGCGGCTGCCGATCCAGTTGGCGCGCTGCACTGCCTGGGCAAAGCTGAGGTTTTCAAGGAGCGCGCTGATCATGCCCACGGCAAAGCCATCACCGGCACCCACGGTATCCACGACTTTGGTCACCGGCACGGCGGCGATAAACCCCTGGTCCAGATGGCTACGGTAGTAGGCGCCGTGGGCGCCGAGCTTGATCGCCACGGCTTCGGCACCCTGGTCGAGGTAGAAGGCGGCGATGTCCGCAGGGTCTTCGAAACCGGTCAGCAGGCGACCTTCGCTCAACCCCGGCAGCACCCAATGGGCCAGGCGGGCCAGAGCGTTGATTTCGCGGATCATTTTTTGCTCGCTGGGCCATAGCGAGGGGCGCAGATTGGGGTCGAAGGACACACTGCGGCCTGCGGCGCGCATCTGGCTCATCAACTGGCGCGACAGCTCGGCGGCGGTGTCCGACAACGCCGGCACAATGCCGGTGGCGTGCAGGTGCCGCGCTTGCAGCAGCGCAGGCGTAATCACGGCACTGGACAGGTGGCTGGCCGCCGAACCGCGGCGAAAGTACTCGACCTGCGGATCGGCGCCGGTCTCTTCCCGAGACTTGAGCTGAAAACCGGTGGGGTGCGCGGGGTCGACCGTCACATGTCGGCAGTCCAGGCCTTCGCGCTCGAGGGTCTGCACCACGAAACGCCCCAATGAGTCATCACCGACCCGACTCAACCAGGCCACATTGAAACCCAAGCGCGACAGGCCAATTGCGACATTGCTGTCGGCGCCGGCGATCCGTTTGTGAAACTGGCCGACCTGGGCCAGGTCGCCGGTTTGCTCGGCGACGAACATCGCCATGGTCTCGCCAAACGACAGGATATCGATCTCAGACATGGGCATTCTCCACACGCGGTTGGCCAAGGACGCTAAGGGTGGCCACTTGCTGGGCAGTGACCTCCAGCAGGTCGTCGCCTTGCAGTGGGAATTCCACTGCCCGGCTGATTCCTTGAGGCATCAGCCCCAGCAATTGTTCCCACAGATGCAGGTCGGGGGCGCCCGGCGGCAGGGCCACCAGCTTGCCGTCGGCGCGACGTGCCACCGCCTTGCAGTGCAGGTAATCGACATACCGCCCCAACAGGCGCGCGGCGGTCTGGGGGGACTGGTCCTGCCAGTGCCAGTTGCCGATATCGAAAGTCATCTTCACCGGGACGCTCAAGCGTTCGGCTTGATCGAAGAAGCGTTGCATCGGCTCGATGCGCCCACCGTGCAGGGTCTGGTCGTTCTCCACCAGCAAGCGTACCGGGTGGCGGCGGAGCAGGGCGCTGAGGCTGTGCAGGTCGTTGGTGTCGGTGAAGTAGCCGAGCGAAACCTTCAACCAGCGCGCACCGAAGGCCTGGGCCCGGTCGAGGGTGGCGGACAACTGTGCATTGGCTTGCGCGCGGCCGGCCACCCACAGCTCCAGGGGCGAGGAAAACACGCACTCCAGGCCCTGTTCGGCGGCGGCTTGGGCCAGCTCGCCGGGGTGTTCGCTGGTGAGCAGTTCTTCGCGCCATTCAATGCGCGTGGCGCCGGCAGCGGCCAGCACCTCGATGAAACTCAATTGGCCGCGCTGGCGAACCAGGTCGGCGCCGTAGCTGGAGAGGCTGATGGAAACGGGATATCTGTGCATTGTTATTAATCTCTGAAACCGGTTTCATTTGTAAATAAAAAAACACCCTTCAGGAGCCGGCTTGCCGGCGATAAGGCCCTTACGCCGGGCACCTCACCGGCAAGCAGCTCCTACACGGGTTGGGTGGAGCCTCGAAGAATGAGTTGCGGAGCAAAATCCAGGGCACGGGGCGGCGAGGTATCGCCGCGCAAACGCTTGAGCAAACAGTCGAACGCGCTGGCGCCAATCGCTTCGGTAGGTTGGGCCAGGGCGGTGATGCCGCTGCCCACCAGCGGGTACCAGTCCAGGTCATCCAAGGCAATCAGCCCGACGTCCTCGAACAACCGGCAACCCAATTGGCGAACGGCTTTGGTGCAGGCAAGTGCGGCGACGCCGTTGGCACAAAACAGGGCTTTGGGGCCGGTGTCGCAGGCGCCAAGGAATGCCTGCAAACGGCTGGTCAAATCATCGCCAATTTCCAGCACGGCGGCATGCAGGCTGTTGCGGCGACTGATCTGGGCATGGAAGCTTTCCATGCGCTCAACCCGCGAACTGGTGCCATCAGCGGCTTCGCTGACCAGCAGGATATCCCGGTAGCCCTGTTGTTCCAGGTGCTCCAGGGCCATGCGCACGGCCAGCGGGTTGTCCAGGCCCACCAGATCGCTGTGCAAGGCCTCGACCTTGCGATCGACCAGCACCAGCGGCATTTCCCGCTGCAACTCCAGCAGTTGCTCAAGGTGATGGCCCAGGGTGTTCACGATCAAACCTTCGATGTTGTAAGCCCGCAGGGCCTCCAGGTGCTGGCGCTCCTGCTCGTCATCGCGGTCGGTATTGCACACCACCAGGCTGTAGCCGTGTTGCCGGCAGGCGGTTTCCACACCATGCATCACGGCAATGGAATAGGGGTTGCGGATATCGGCCACCAGCATGCCGATCAGGCGCGTGCGCCCACGCTTGAGGCCGCGGGCCATTTGGTTGGGGCGGTAGCCCAACTCCTCGATGGCCTGCTCGATACGCAGGGCGATCGTGTCGGAGAGCAGGGCGCGGTCATCGCCGATAAAACGCGACACGCTGGCCTTGGACACACCGGCACGGTTGGCTACATCAAGCATGGTCACGCGGCTGCGCTGGGCGGCAGAGAATGAAGTCACGGTAGCGGGCCTTTCTTATTTTGGATAACGGTACATGAATCAATTTGAAACCGGTTTCAGTGGACGCCATGTTCGACGCCTCGTCAAGGAATTTTCTGAAGGCACATGGCTTTGAAAACACTTGAATCCGACGAATGGAATGCGGCACCTGTTAGTTTTGACAGTTACGGACAATGCAAATCAGGCGTTTAATTTCTCCAGCAGTCGATCCTTAAGTCACTGGCACCTTCATGTTTCATCGTTGAGGTAATCGTCATGTCCGGCACCTCCAAGCCAACCACTCAAGCTGTGGTCACTCAACCAGAGCAAGGTGTGTTGAATCTTTTTCCGATGACCATTCCTGGTGTGGACCCTCTGGACCCAAATGGGCTGATCCCCGCAGCATTGATGCTCTCACCGCTTCAAGTGCAAGTTCCCATGTGGACACCGCCCCCTGAGCCGCTGGATACCCCCCATATCCTCATGATTTATTGGGAGCGCGCAGGCACTGTGGTTTACAGCGACTCGATCATTGTTCAGTCGCCGCCGCCACCGGTACCTGACATGTACACCCTGTTCATTCCTTTGCTGGTGCTACGGGCACAGTCCGGGCCCGTCGAACTGTATTATTCAGTCACCGATTCGTTTGGTGGGCGCAGCGAACTCAACCCTAAAAGAACACTGACGGTCGACATGGATGCGCCGCAATTATTAAACCCCGCCGACCAACTGACGTTTGTTGTGCCTCCTGCACCCGCAGTTGATGAGGCGTACTTGGCCAGTCATCCACAGGTGGCGCTGCACGTTCCGCCCTATAGCGGGCGCAATGACGGGGACACGATTCATTTCTACCTGTCCAATTTAGCCAACCCACCGGTTGCGGGTGAAGATGGTGTTTATGAACTGGTGTCCAGCGCTGATCCGTTGATTGCCACCCTGGATGCAGCCGCTTTTCGTACGCTTAGCAATGGTGACGCTTACGTCTTTTTCAGGGTTTTTGACAAAGCGGGCAACTTCAGCGACCGCAGTGCCGGCCTGCCATTTCAGCTGGCGCTGACTGCAATGCCGGGGCAGTTGCCCCTTGCGCAAATCGTGCCTCCTCGTTATGACGATTTACTGATCAATCGCGAAGACGCCAGGGCCAGCGTATTTGTCCGCATAGGTTCCTACACCGACTGGGCTGCGGGGGATGAAGTCATTGTGTATTGGAAAGGCCGTCCTACTGTCAGGCATCCGGTCAACGGTTTTCCCACCGATGTCGAGGTTCCATGGGCTGTTATGCGTGGCCCGCTGACCGATCCGTTGGTGCCCGAAGCGGTACCGGTACGCTATGAGATTATTCGAGGTGGCCTGCCGCCATTTCCTTCGTTCAATATTCTGGTGAATGTGAACCTCACGGTCGCTGGACAGGACCACGCGAATGCACCGGCACTGTTCAATCCGGATTTGCCCGTGCCGCAAGTCTGGGGGCTTGTTTCCAACACCCAGAACGTCGTCAACCACAATGACAATCCCGCCGGAGCCCGTGCCCGCGTCTTGCTTTATGAAAACCCGCTGCCTGGAGAAATTCTGCGGTTTTATTGGAATGGCACCGGGCCGGTTGCCAGTTACACCGTGCAGTTGGGAGATGTAGCAGGGCAACTGGTGTTTTCCACGGTTATTCCCTGGGCGGCGATGGCGGGTTTTATTCACCCAGCATTGCCGGTGTATTACACCACCAGTAATGGCGTGAATGATCAGCAATCGGACAATGCGCTGGTAAACGTAAATACGGGTGCATTGATTTCTTTCCCGGCTCCACTTCTAAACCATACTTTAGTGGGGCCCGCTGGCTACTTGGGTTGTTGTTCAAAGCCCGAAATATTCCTGGGGGTAGAGTGGTCATTGGCGCCGGATGATCGCTTTGAACTTAATGATGTGGTGACTTTTTTTTGGGAAGGGTTCCTGGTTAACAATTGGGAACCGCCGGTTATTGAAGAATCAAGGTATGACGATAGCAAAACATTCAGTACTGACGCAGATTTGATGAATGGATTGCACTTCCGGGTCGCGCCCTATGAGGAAAAAGTCGTGCCGATGCGTAATTACGGCTCGGCTCGGGCCTGGTATCAGGTGAGGCGTCGCGGGGCCCTCATAGGTGAGTCGCTGCCTAGAAGGATTCGTGTGGATCTGCTGTCCGCTGGCTCAGGTCAGTATTGTAAGTTAGGCGATGTCATTGTGTGTTCAAACGACGGCGTGGCAACCATTATCGGAAACAAGAGCAACTAAGTTTTGATGTTGGCTTGATCGCAATATTGTCGTTGTTTTTAAAGTGTGCAGTTACTCCAGTGCGCAAGAGGCTAGCCCGTTTGCAACTTGCATTGGGTGCTGCTGTACACCCTGAAAAAGCTGTAATACTCAATCAGCGTTGGAGAAGAAAATGGACAGGAAAACGTTAGAAACCATCCAAAGATTCCAAACTCGTTGCGCGACAAATAACACACTTCTTAGCTTGCCCGCGGGGACCTATGAAGGTCAGGTTCCGGGGTTTCCCGGGTTGATTGATCGCAACACCGCACTTAAAGAGACAATGGAGTTTTTAATTCCTCGTTGGGATGATTTCAGCACCGATCCAAGTTTTCCAGACACCGTCAGAGTCTGGATGTGGCCATTGGATGACCCTCAGCCGTCCGAACCCTTTACGACATTTACCGTATCTTCACCTGCAGCGGGCGGGGTGCCGGTCAACATTGCATTGGCTCGGCGTCCACCTGGCGCGCACCTTATCAGGTATGAACTGTTCGTCGACAATATCGGAAATTCCACCCAGTCAGATTCGCAATTGCTGATCGTGGACCTCGCGCCTCCCTATTACAGCCATGTGGGGCCGATTCCCGCTCCCTTACCTCCAGCAGGCCTGCCGACCCCCGCATCATTGGCTTACTTCCAGGGTTTACCCAATCAAGCGGCTATGTTTCGCGTTCCTGACTATGTGGCGAACGGGCGCGCACCTGGAGACTATTTATTAGCGTATTACAACAATTCGGATACGCCTTATCTGCCTACGGCAGCCAGTACTGATCCGAAATGGGTTCTGCCTGCCGATTTGAGCTTCCCCTTGCCCTTGTCGGTCGTCCAGGGTAGCCCGGACGGGCTACGTAGTTTGCGCTATGAGTTGTACGACGCGGCAGGCAACCCTGCGAGGTTGTCATCCCAATTTGTATTTGACGTAGGGTTGTTTCCTGCGCCCAGTAATTTCATCGCTCCAACCATTGATCTGGCGGTTCCCGGTGACCTGCTGATTGATCGCGGTGATGTCGCACAGCTCAACGGCGCCATCATCCGCATACCTGCCTATAGTAATTTTCTGCGCGGCGACGAAGGGGACATGATCAGTGTGATCCTGACCACATCCCTGGGTACGGTGACCCTGCCCGACGTGCCGTTGGGCAGTAACCCCTTCCCGCTGCAGGTACATGTTGCATTCCCTACGCTGGCTCTGCTTTATGGCGCCACTGAAGGGTTACTGTCGATGACGGCGTCCTACGCGGTAATGCGTCGTTCGGTCAGCTACCCTTCGACGCTGACCGCAACAACTGACCTTGACCTTTTCGTAGTTGGGCCAGCAAACCCTAACGAGCCGGATCCGGTCAACCCAGATCTGAACCCCGTAGTGGTCAGGGGTGAGGATGCAACGGGCGTCGAGGGATCGCCCAATGAGTTGCTACCCGAACACGCAAACCGGCCAGCCAATGCCTATATCACACTCTGGGACGAACCGCCGACTCCGGATGCCAGCGCATTTACCATCTACCTCTACTACGAAGGCGAACTGGTGGATTCGCTGTTTGTCGCAAACGGTATCGCCAATCAGGTCGTCCAGTTGCAGATTCCCTGGAACGTCATTTCTAACCATAACAACGGTACCAAGCGGGTGCATTACACCATCGGTGCCGCAGGCAGTTCGAATCGACAACAGGCCCCCATCACACAGGTGGAGGTTACAGCCAACATCATATTCCTGGCGCCTCCGATCGTTCGAAACCTTGTCGGCGGCGGCATGGGGACTATCAACTGCAGCACCTTCAGGCCAGTCGGGCCGCCCCCCGGTAACATCGTAGTGTTTGTTCCGCCCTCGGAGCATTTCTCGCTGAATATGATCGTTACCGTGCATTGGCGGGGTTACCGGGATGATGCGGGCACCATTGAAGTTCCCGCCGTCGCAGGCAGCAAAGCTTCGGTGCCCCTGACGCAGGCGATGATCAACCTTGGGTTCGAGATCGAGTTGGAGGACTACTTCACTCTCTTCAAGCCGATTCAGCCGACCATGGATGACCGGCTTGCCGGTTCAGCCAGGATTCACTACAGCATTGTTCTGCCCTCGGGCACGGTCAACTCCTCTGACGCTACACCGCGAGTGCGTGGGCATCAGATCGGCGGTGCAACTACGTTTTTTTGCGATGGAACGGTCGCGCCGGCGTCTTGATCTTTTGAGCTGTTGCCAAAGGGGAGCATTGCTCCCCTTTGGCATTTTGATGTGGATGATCGGCGGACGCCAGGAATCAGCTGGCGACAATTAAAGGCCTTGAGCCACGACCGCAAGCACACTTAAGGATAATCCTACATAAAGCGGTAAGTACTCTGGATACCGTTAGCACCGCTCGCTTGGCAGGGTCCCACACAGTTTGGAACCGGCCAGTTTCTTGCGAATTGGAACGCCAACCCAGAGGTCCGCTAAATGCCATCCGTATTCAATTTCAAACCATCACCGTTGAGCCTCGCATTGAAGGCCAACACTGTCACTTTTCTTATGCTTCTCGGCCATGCAGCCGAAGCCCGTGTCGTCACGGGGCCCGACGAGTATGTGCGCCCAGGTCCGGCGCCGGATCGCTTTGAGCTGCGCACAGGTTCTGGCCTGACCGTCCAAGGTACCGAAACCCTGGAAATCCGTGCCCAATCCGCAACCCTGGTGGTCACGCCAGGCAGCTTGACCAAGGACATCGTCGCTTTTGATTCCCAGATCCGTGTAGACGGTTCGGATGTCATTGCTCGCAGCACGGCAGATGCCGCTATTCGCGCCACAGGCAGTAATGTACTGGTCAGCAACAGCAATCTCATCCACAACAATGGAACCGGCCTGATTGCCGGCCGCTCACTGGGCGGCACTGATGGTTCCAGCGTCAAGGTCATCAACAGCACGATTACCGGCACTAACCGTGGGGCCAGCGCCAGTGCCTACAGTGTGCTGGACTTCAGCGGTTCCCATATCGAGGCGACGAACGACAATGGCATGGGCCTGTCGCTGATGAGCGGGACAGCGTTTGCGACCGATAGCCGAATTGTAGGTGGCGCCAACGGCGTGCAAATGGCCGTCGACGGATCGTCCGGAATCATGGACAGTGCGTTGCTGCTGGACGGTTCCAGCGTGGTAGGTACGAACGGTGCTGCCATCCTGACAAGAGCGGGTACCAACGCTGATATTCAGGTGCTGAACGGTTCGTCCCTGACTGGCGGCAACGGCAACATCCTGGAAGTCACTGGTGGCTCCACCGCCAACATGAACGTTGACCGCAGCGCCCTGGTGGGCGACGTGGTTGTCGAGGATGGCAGCAGCGCCAAGGTGCAGCTCAACAACGGCTCCTGGCTGACCGGCCAGTTGAAAAATGTCGCCGAGTTGAGCGTGAACGATGCCTCCCACTGGGTCCTGGTGGGCGACAGCCAGGTCGACGCCTTGAAGATGGGCGGCGGCGCCGTGCACTTCGGCGGGGAAGATGAGTTCTACCAATTGAACGTCAAGAGCCTGGAAGGCGAGGGCACGTTCATCATGCACACCGACTTTGCCACCCACCAGACCGACTTCCTCAACGTCGAGGGCAAGGCTGAGGGGCAGCACAGCCTGATGCTGGCCGCTACCGGCTCGGAGATGGCCCGTGGCGAGCCGATCAAGGTTGTGCACACCGAAGGCGGCGATGCGCACTTTTCCCTGGTGGGTGACACCGTTGACGTCGGCGCCTATGCCTATGGCTTGAAGCAGGAGGGCACCGACTGGTTGCTCGACCCGACCCGTCGCGGCACCAGCACCAGCGCCCACTCGGTACTCGCCCTGTTCAACAGCGCGCCGACCGTGTTGTACGGCGAGATGAGCATCCTGCGTACGCGCATGGGCGAATTACGCTTCAGCGAAGGCGCTGGCAACGGCCTGTGGATGCGCAGCTACGGCAATAAATTCGACGTGGCAAGCAACAAGAACGGCGCGGGCTACAAGCAGGTCCAGAAGGGCTTTACCATCGGTGCCGACGCGCCGTTGCCCGGTGGTGATGGTCAGTGGATTGCCGGCGTGATGGGCGGCCACAGTACCTCGGACCTGAGCCTGACCCGAGGCAGCAGTGGCGAGGTCAAGAGCTACTACGTGGGTGGTTACGCCACCTGGCTGGACGCTGAAAGTGGTCTGTACTTCGATGGTGTGGCCAAGCTTAACCGCTTGCACACTGAGAACGATGTGACCATGAGTGATGGTAAAAAAGCCAAGGGCAACTACACGCAAAACGCCGTGGGCGCGTCGGCCGAGTTCGGTCGCCACATCAAGCTGGATAACGATTTCTTCGTTGAACCGTATGGTCAGTTGTCGGCCACGATCACCCAGGCGCAGAGCTATGAGCTGTCCAATGGCCTGAAGGCCAAAGGTGATCGCTCCAGCAGCGTGGTCGGCAAAGTGGGTGTGACTGCGGGCAAGAACATCCAGCTGGAAAGTGGCGGTGTGTTGCAGCCTTACCTGCGTACTGCGGTGGCCCATGAGTTTGATCAGAGCAACAAGGTGTTTATCAACGATCAAAGCTTCAACAATGACCTGTCGGGTTCGCGGGTTGAATTGGCCGCCGGTGTTGCCATGTCGGTGTCGCAGAACGTCAAGGTGCACGCGGACTTTGAAACCAGCACAGGCAAGAAGATCGACCAGCCTTGGGGTGTCAACTTCGGTATTCGTTACGACTTCTAAGACCCCCACCCACAAAAAAAGGAAGCTTCGGCTTCCTTTTTTTGTGGACGTTGTTAGGGGTCAGCCGAACAGTCCGGCGGCAATATTGATCGAGAAGCCCAGGATCGCCGTGTTGAACAGGAACCCGATCAACGATTGCCCCAGTACCACCTTGCGCATGGCGCGGGTGGCGACGCCCACGTCCGAGGTCTGGACGGCGACGCCGATGGTGAAAGAAAAGTACAGGAAGTCCCAGTAGTTGGGTGTCAGCGGCCCCTCGGCAAAACGCAGCGCTGGCTCCTTGCCCTCCCAGGTGTAATAGAGGCGGGCGTAATGCACGCTGAAAATCACCCCGATCAGCAACCACGAGCCAATCACCGTCACCCCGGTAAAGCCGTAGTGCAGCAGGCGTTCGGCAGTGCCCAGGTCTTTACTGCCGGCCAGGCCAAAGGCGATGGTCGCCAGGCTGGCAATCGCGGCAATACACACCATGAACAGCACCAGGCCGGCGTTCTCGTCCTCGATTTCAGCGATACGCTTGACGTCTTCGGCCTTGGCCTTGATGGTCAGGCGCAGCATCAATATCAGGTAGGTCCAGACCCCGGCGTTCCAGCCGATCAGGATTTTGGTGAGGATCGAATCGAAGGGCGCGAGGATGCCGATTGCCAGGCCCAGGACGGCGGCGGCGGACAGGCGAGGGTGGGTTCGGGCGAGAAAGGGCATGGTGCTCACAAATGCAGGTTTGGTGAGCAACCATAGCCTATTCCTGTAGGAGCCGGCTTGCCGGCGAAAATCATCAACGATAACGCGGTTATCCTGATGCCCCGGAGCGCTCTCTGGTTTTTCGCCGGCAAGCCGGCTCCTACAGGGTGGCGCTATCAATCTTTGCGTTTGCGCACCAGTTTCATCACCACCACGAAGAACACCGGCACAAACACGACCGCCAATGTCGCGGTGATCATCCCGCCGATCACCCCGGTACCGATCGCCTGCTGGCTCGCCGAACTGGCACCGGTGGCAATGGCCAACGGCACCACGCCGAGGATAAACGCCAGCGAGGTCATGAGGATCGGCCGCAGACGCAAGCGTGCAGCCTTCAACGTTGCCTCGATCAGGTCTTCACCCTGGTCATACAGGTCCTTGGCAAACTCGATGATCAGAATCGCGTTTTTCGCCGACAGCCCGATAATCGTGATCAAGCCGACCTTGAAGAACACATCGTTAGGCATGCCGCGCAGCGATACCGCCATGACCGCGCCCAATACCCCCAACGGCACCACCAACAACACCGAGGTGGGGATCGACCAGCTTTCATACAGCGCCGCCAGGCACAGGAACACCACCAGCAGCGACAGCATCAGCAGCAGCGGCGCCTGCGAGCCCGACAACCGTTCCTGCAGCGACAAGCCGGTCCATTCCTGGCCCAGGCCAGCCGGCAGTTGGCTGACCAGGCGCTGGATTTCTTCCATGGCCTCGCCGGTGCTGTGGCCCGGTGAGGCCTCACCGGAAATGGCGATGGCCGGGTAGCCGTTGTAACGGGTCAATTGCGCCGGGCCCTGGACCCAACGAGCTTCGACAAACGCCGACAACGGCACCATCTTCCCGGCCTCGTTGCGCACGTGGATCTTCATCAGGTCTTCGACCTGGCTGCGTTGATCACCTTCGGCCTGTACCACCACCCGCTGCATGCGGCCCTGGTTGGGGAAGTCATTGATATAGGCCGAGCCAATGGCCGAGGAGAGGATATTGCCCACATCGGCAAACGACACGCCCAAGGCATTCGCGCGTTTGCGGTCTACCTCAAGCTGCACCTGCGGTGCTTCTGCCAGGGCGCTTTCACGCACGTTAGCCAGGATCGGACTTTTTTCCGCCGCCGCCAGCAACTCGGTACGCGCCGCCATCAACGCCGCATGCCCCACACCGCCACGGTCCTGCAAGCGGAACTCAAAGCCGCTGGAGGTGCCCAGGCCGTCCACCGGCGGCGGCAGCACGGCATAGGCCATCGCATCCTTGAGCTCGGTGAAGGCCATGTTGGCGCGGTCGGCAATCGAGGCCGCCGAATCGTCGCTGCTGCGCTCGGACCAATCCTTGAGCGTGGTAAACGCCAGCGCCGCGTTCTGCCCCGAGCCGGAAAAGCTGAAGCCCATGATCATCGTCGTATCACCGACGCCTGGCTCGGTGGCGTTATGCGCCTCGATCTGCTCGGCCACCTGCACCGTGCGGTTCTTGCTCGCGCCCGGTGGCAGCTGGATATCGGTGATGGTGTAGCCCTGGTCTTCCACCGGCAGGAACGAGGCGGGCAGGCGGCTGAACAAATAGCCCAGGCCCACCAGCAATACCAGGTAGATCAGCAAATAGCGGCCGCTGCGCTTGAGGGCATAGGCCACCCAGCCTTCGTAACGGTCGGTCAGTTGCTCGAAGCGGCGGTTGAACCAGCCGAAGAACCCGCCCTTGGTGTGATGCTCGCCCTTGGCAATTGGCTTGAGCAACGTGGCGCACAGGGCCGGGGTCAAGGACAGGGCGAGAAACGCCGAGAACAGGATAGAAGTGGCCATCGACAACGAGAACTGCTGGTAGATCACCCCCACCGAGCCGGCCATGAAGGCCATCGGCAGGAATACCGCCACCAGCACCAGGGTAATCCCGATGATCGCCCCAGTGATCTGGCCCATGGCCTTGCGCGTGGCTTCCTTGGGCGACAGGCCCTCGGTCACCATGATCCGCTCGACGTTCTCCACCACCACGATTGCATCGTCCACCAGGATGCCGATGGCCAACACCATGCCAAACATGGTCAGCACGTTGATCGAGAACCCCAGCAACAGCATGGTGGCGAAGGTGCCCATCAGGGCAATCGGCACCACCAGCGTCGGGATCAGGGTGTAGCGGATGTTCTGCAGGAACAGGAACATCACGGCAAACACCAGCGCCATCGCCTCGAGCAGGGTGTAGATCACTTTGGTGATCGAGACCTTGACGAACGGCGAGGTGTCGTAAGGAATCTTGTACTCCACATTGGCCGGGAAATAGCGCGACAGCTCATCCATCTTCGCCCGCACCAGGGTCGCCGTGCTCAAGGCATTGGCGCCCGGCGACAGCTGCACGCTGACGGCGGTAGATGGCTTGCCGTTCAAGCGCGTGGAGAACTGGTATTCCTGGCTGCCGATTTCGACGCGCGCCACATCGCCAATGCGCACGGTGGAGCCGTCCGGGTTGGCCTTGAGCACAATGTCGGCAAACTCGGCCGGTGTGGAGAGTTGGCCCTTGACCAGGATCGAAGCGGTGATTTCCTGGGTGTTGGTACCCGGCAAATCACCAATGCTGCCCGCCGAAACCTGGGCGTTCTGCGCGGTGATCGCGGCATTCACGTCGGCCGGGGTCAGGTTGAAACCGATGAGTTTCTGCGGATCGATCCAGATCCGCATCGCCCGTTCGGCGCCATACAACTGGGCCTTGCCCACGCCGTCCAGGCGCTTGAGCTCGTTCATCACGTTGCGCGCCAGGTAATCGCTGAGCGCCACGTCGTCGAGCTTGCCGTCGCTGGAGGTCAGGGTCACCAGCAGCAGGAAACCGGCGGACACTTTCTCCACCTGCAGGCCTTGCTGGGTTACGGCTTGCGGCAGGCGCGGCTCCACGGCCTTGAGGCGGTTCTGCACATCGACCTGGGCCATTTCCGGGTTGGTGCCTGGCTGGAAGGTCGCGGTGATAGTGGCCGAGCCGAGGCTGCTCTGGGATTCGAAATACAATAAGTGGTCGGCACCGTTGAGCTCCTGCTCGATCAGGCTGACCACGCTTTCGTCCAGGGTCTGGGCCGAAGCACCCGGGTACACCGCGTAGATTTCCACCTTCGGTGGTGCGACGTTGGGGTACTGCGCCACCGGCAACTGCGGGATGGCGAGGGCGCCCGCCAGCAGGATAAACAGGGCGACCACCCAGGCGAAGATCGGGCGGTCAATAAAGAACTGCGGCATTGTCTCTGATCCCTTTGATTACTGGCCGGCTGCCTGGGCAACAGGCTCGGGGCTGGCATCCACTTCGACTTTTTCACCGGGGCGCGCGTGTTGCAGGCCTTCGACGATGATGCGGTCACCGGCCTTCAGGCCGCTGTTGACCACCCAGCGATCGTTGACCGCCGCGCCCAACTCCACCGGTTGCTGGCTGACGTTCTGTTCGGCATCCACCAGCAACACCATGGGGATACCGGCGCTGTCGCGGGTGATTGCGCGCTGCGGCACGCTCAGGCCTTGCTGGTCGACCGCCTGCTCCAGGCGCACACGGATAAAGCTGCCGGGCAACAGGTCGAGGTCCGGGTTGGGGAACTCGCTGCGCAGGATGATCTGCCCGGTACCGGGGTCCACGGAAATCTCCGCGAACAGCAACTTGCCCGGCAGCGGGTACAGGCTCCCGTCATCCTGGATCAGCGTGGCCTTGGCCTGGTCCTGGCCCACCTGCTTCAAATGCCCGGCGCGAAAGGCCCGGCGCAGGTCATTGAGCTCGCGGGTGGACTGGGTGAGGTCCGCGTGGATCGGGTCCAATTGCTGGATCAATGCCATGGGCGTGGCTTCGTTCTGGCCCACCAGGGCGCCTTCGGTCACCAGCGCGCGGCCGATACGCCCGGAGATTGGCGCCGTCACCGTGGCATAGCCCAGGTTGAGCTTGGCGCGCTGCACCGCGGCCTGGTTGGCCGCGACATCGGCGGCAGTCTGCCGGGCGGCGGCGCGGGCGTTGTCGTAGTCCTGGGCGCTGATGGCATTGCCTTCGACCAACTGGCTATAGCGCTGCTCTTGCAGGCGCGCCTGGAAGGCATTGGCCTCGGCCTTGCGCAGGCTCGCCTGGGCGCTGTCGAGGTCAGCCTTGAACGGCGCCGGGTCGATACGGAACAGCACGTCGCCCTGTTTCACGTCATGGCCTTCGTTGAACACCCGCTGCAAGACCACGCCTGCGACCCGTGCGCGCACCTCGGCAATGCGCGGCGCGGCAATCCGCCCGCTCAGTTCACTGCTGATGGACAGGGGCTTGGCTTCAAGGGTTTCAATCCGTACCTTGGCCAGGGGCATTTGCGGGGCTTCGTCCGCAGAATTGCCACAGGCCCCCAGGGCCAACGTCAGTGCCAGCAGGCAAAACGGCGCAAACAGATTCTTTGACATGCTCTTATCCCAATATTGACTGGCGCATCCTACGGGCGCCCCCGACCCGGTGCTGTGAAGCTATGTAGGCGGTGTGTGAAGAAATGTAAGGTACGGCGCACGCCGGGGCACGTGCGTATATCCTTCACGGCTGTGGATCCTAACAAGCTCTTCTGATCAATGACGATCTAATGTGGGAGCGGGCTTGCCCGCGATAGTGGTGTGTCGGTAGATACATCCGCGACTGATGCACCGCCATCGCGGGCAAGCCCGCTCCCACATTGGATTTGTGTACGACAAAAAAACGTATTAATTGGAAACACCATGCCCAACATCCTCCTGGTCGAAGACGACGCCGCGCTGTCCGAGCTGATTGCCAGTTACCTTGAACGCAATGGCTATCACGTCAATGTGCTCAGCCGTGGCGACCATGTGCGCGAACGGGCCAGGCTCAATCCACCGGACCTGGTCATCCTCGACCTGATGCTGCCTGGCCTTGATGGCCTGCAAGTCTGCCGCCTGCTGCGCGCCGACTCGGCGGGCCTGCCGATCCTGATGCTGACCGCCCGCGATGACAGCCATGACCAGGTGCTGGGCCTGGAAATGGGCGCCGATGACTACGTGACTAAACCGTGCGAGCCACGGGTGTTGCTGGCCCGGGTGCGCACCTTGCTGCGCCGCAGTAGCCTCAGCGAGCCACAGGCGGCCAATGACCAGATCCTGATGGGCAACCTGTGCATCGACCTGTCGGAGCGCTCCGTGACCTGGCGCGAGCAGGTGGTGGAGCTGTCCAGCGGCGAATACAACCTGCTGGTGGTACTGGCCCGGCATGCAGGTGAAGTACTCAGCCGCGACCAGATCCTGCAGCGCCTGCGTGGCATCGAGTTCAACGGCACCGACCGCTCGGTGGACGTGGCCATTTCCAAACTGCGCCGCAAGTTCGACGACCATGCCGGCGAGGCCCGCAAGATCAAGACGGTGTGGGGCAAGGGCTACCTGTTCAGCCGTTCCGAGTGGGAATGCTGACACCATGTTCCGCGTCCTGATCCGTCTCTACCTGCTGACCATCGTGACCTACAGCGCGGCGATCTACCTGATCCCCATGGGCATCATCGAGGTCTTCCACAACCGCTACATGAACTACAACATCGAGCAGTCCCGGGGCTTGCAAAGCCTGATCGTGCGCCAGTACCACAGCCGGCCGGTGGAGCGCTGGTCCGAGGTCACCGAGCAGTTGTCGCGGGACTTCGCGCCATTGAAGGTGCAATTGATGCATCGCCAGGACGCCCGCTATACACCAGATGAGGAGCGGTTGCTGGAGCAGGGCAAACCGGTGATCCGCCTGGGGGAGTGGGGCTGGATGGAAGAAATCAGCTCGCCGCTCAATGAGCAGTTGGCGGTCAAACTGACCATCCCGCCCGACCCGCTGGACATGAACCTGCTGTACTGGAGCATGAACGTGCTGATCGGCGCGGCGTTGCTGGGCGGGTTGTTGATATGGCTGCGCCCGCATTGGCGCGACCTGGAACGCCTCAAGACCACCGCCGCGCAACTGGGCCGCGGCCATCTGGAAGAGCGCACGCACATCCCCCCCAGCTCCAACATCGGCAGCCTGGCGGCGGTGTTCGACACCATGGCCAACGACATCGAACACCTGCTCAATCAGCAGCGCGACTTGCTCAATGCCGTCTCCCACGAACTGCGTACCCCGTTGACCCGGCTGGACTTCGGCCTGGCCCTGGCACTGTCCGAAGACCAGCCGGCCGCCAGCCGCGAACGCCTGCAAGGCCTGGTGGCGCACATCCGCGAACTGGATGAGCTGGTGCTGGAACTGCTGTCCTACAGCCGCCTGCAAAACCCGGCGCAACTGCCCGAGCGGGTGGACGTGGTGTTGGATGAGTTTATCGACAGCATCCTGGGCAGCATCGACGAGGAACTGGAGAACCCCGAGATCGTGATTGATGTGGTGCTGGACTGCGCCATGGAGCGTTTTGCCCTCGACCCGCGCCTTACCGCCCGTGCGCTGCAAAACCTGCTGCGCAATGCCATGCGTTATTGCGAACGGCGGATCCAGATTGGCGTCAAGGTCTGCGCCAAGGGCTGCGAAATCTGGGTGGATGACGATGGCATTGGCATCCCCGAAGAACAGCGCGCGCGGATTTTCGAGCCTTTCTACCGCCTGGACCGAAGCCGCGACCGCGCCACCGGAGGTTTCGGCCTGGGCCTGGCGATCAGCCGCCGGGCCGTCGAGGCGCAGGGCGGCACACTCACCGCACAAGCCTCGCCCTTGGGCGGCGCGCGCCTACGGCTGTGGCTGCCTACCTGAGCAGTGTGGCCAGAGGGTTTGTTGTGGCTAAGGTCGCTTGTTGTGGAGAGGGGTTTGTTGTGGCGAGCGGGCTTGCCCCGCGTTGGGTGGCGAAGCCGCCCCAATAGCCTCACCACGTTCTGCCAGGTATACCGAGGTAGTTGGTTTTGGGGCTGCTACGCAGCCCACCGGGACAAGCCCCCTCGCCACGAAAGCCCGCTCAAAGCTTCTACTCCAGTCCTGCTTTTGGCACATGCACTGCCTTACCGCCCCTGATGCACCCTTGCTATAGTTCGGCCCTTATCAGCCGTCAGCCAAGGATCACTGCCATGTCCGAATACCAAGCCTTTGTCGTCGAACTCCACGGCAACGTCGCCCATGTGCAGATCAATCGCCCAGAAAAAATCAATGCCATGAATGCGGCGTTCTGGAGCGAGATCATCGAGATTTTCCAATGGATCGACGACACCGACGCCGTGCGCGCGGTGGTGTTGAGTGGTGCCGGCAAACATTTTTCCTCGGGCATCGACCTGATGATGCTGGCCTCGGTGGCCAATGAGTTTGGCAAGGATGTGGGGCGCAATGCGCGCTTGCTGCGGCGCAAGATCCTGCAACTGCAGGCCTCGTTCAATGCCGTCGACAACTGCCGCAAACCGGTGCTGGCGGCGATCCAGGGCTACTGCATCGGCGGCGCAATCGACCTGATCAGCGCCTGTGACATGCGCTACGCCGCTGACGACGCGCAGTTCTCGATCAAGGAAATCGACATCGGCATGGCCGCCGACGTCGGCACCCTGCAACGCTTGCCGCGCATCATCGGCGACGGCATGTTGCGGGAGTTGGCCTACACCGGTCGCACCTTTGGCGCCGAAGAGGCGCGCAGCATCGGCCTGGTCAACCGCACCTTTGCCGATCACCAAAGCCTGCTGGCCGGAGTGATGGAGCTGGCTGCGCAAATCGCCGCCAAATCACCGATTGCCGTGACCGGCACCAAAGCCATGATCAGCTACATGCGTGACCACAGCATCAACGATGGCCTGGAATACGTTGCCACCTGGAACGCTGCTATGTTGCAATCCAACGACCTGCGCGTGGCCATTGCGGCCCATATGAGTAAGCAGAAACCCGAATTCGTGGATTGACTGAACATGACCCCAGGCTGGATTACCACAACGCTGCTGGACAACGACGCCCCTGGCGGCTGGGCTGTGGCCCGTAGTCGCGAAGGTTTTTTACTCGATGACAACGGGCCGCTGTTCCCCAGGGAGTGGCTCAAGCGCCAGGACCTGTCGGTGTTGGCCGAGCATGGTATTGGCCACCTGGACGGTGAGCCTGTGTATCTGCTGGAACTGAACAGCCCTGGCGATGTGCCGGGTTGCCGCTGGCAAGGTTTGCGGGCCTTTATGCTGCAGGGCGATCACCGTTTGTACAAAGTCCTGGGCTATGCCGCACAAATCGGTACCTGGGCCCGCGAGCACCGGTTCTGCGGCAGTTGTGGCCAGGCGATGGTGCATGTACCCCGGGAGCGCGCGATGTTCTGCCAGACCTGCGACCTGCGCAGTTACCCGCGCATCTCACCGAGCATGATTGTGCTGATCACCCGTGGCGATGAGATTCTGCTGGCCCGTTCACCGCGTTTCGTCACCGGGGTCTACAGCACCCTGGCCGGGTTTGCCGAGCCGGGGGAGTCTGCCGAAGACTGCCTGATCCGCGAAGTGCGCGAGGAAGTGCAGGTCGAGGTGCAGAACATTCAGTACGTGGGCAGCCAGTGCTGGCCGTTTCCCCACTCCATGATGCTGGGCTTCCACGCCGAGTATGCCGGGGGCGAGATCGTGCCCCAGGCCGACGAGATCGAGGATGCGCAGTGGTTCAACATCCACCAGTTGCCACCGCTGCCGGCGTCGCGCTCGATTGCCCGCTACCTGATCGACCTGTATGTGGCGCGCCGCTTAGGCCACGCTGAACCAGTGCTGCCAGGCTAGGCGCACAGTCAGGCCGAGGACCACGGTGATAAACACCGGGCGAATGAATTTGGCGCCACCGCTGATGGCACTGCGGGCGCCAAAGAACGCGCCCACCATCACCGACAGGCCCATGCTCAGGCCGACAATCCAGTCTACCGAGCCATTGAAGATAAACACCGACAGCGCCGCAGCGTTACTGACGAAGTTCATGCTGCGCGCCACGCCGCTGGCCTTGACCAGGTCGACGGGGTACATCAGCAGGGTGCTGACGGTCCAGAACGCGCCGGTGCCCGGGCCGGCCACGCCATCATAGAAGCCCAGGCCAAAACCCTGGGTCGACTGCCATTTCTTCTTGATCGGCGCATCTGCGTCCAGCGGCGCCTTGGGTGTGCCGCCAAACAGCAGATAGATGCCACAGGCGAAGACAATCACCGGCAGCATCTTGTTCAGCCATTCGGCGGGCAGGTAATGGGCGACGACGGCCCCGACCAGCGCGCCCACCAGCGTGCCGACGATGGCATGCACCCACTGGCGCGGGTGGAACAGCTTGCGCCGGTAGAAGGTAAAACTGGCCGTGGCCGAACCGAAGGTCGAACTCAGTTTGTTGGTGCCCAACACCAGATGGGGCGGCATGCCGGCAGTGAGCAAGGCCGGGGTGGTGAGCAAACCGCCGCCGCCGGCAATGGCATCGATAAAACCGGCGATAAAGGCAACCACTGCGAGAATGGCCAGGGTGGTGAGGTCAACGCTGAGTTCAAAAGGCATGGAGGCGACTTATTTTCGGCGAGGCGCAGAAACAGCTGCGCGAAAGTCCGCTAGCTTACCTACAACCGATTGTTACGGCGACTGTTGTGTCAGCAACAGTGATTCAACAAACCATCCGCCCGGGCAACATTCGCAGGTCCAGGTTCGGAGCGGTCGCAGGCGCCTGCCACGGGGCTTTGTCCACGCTGGCACGGTTGCTGCTCCAGACCCTGCACCATCCCTGTGTGCGAGGTAACGAACGATGACTCAGCAAGCCGTGAAATTCGCCTATTGGGTGCCCAATGTCAGTGGTGGCCTGGTGGTGAGCAAGGTCGAACAACGCACCGACTGGGGCATCGACTACAACCGCAAATTGGCCCAACTGGCGGAGGAGGCGGGGTTTGAGTACGCCTTGACGCAAATCCGCTTCACCGCAGGCTACGGTGCCGAGTACCAGCACGAGTCCGTAGCCTTCAGTCACGCGTTGCTCGCCGCCACCAGCAAACTCAAGGTCATCGCGGCGATCCTGCCGGGGCCCTGGCAGCCGGCACTGGCGGCCAAGCAACTGGCGACCATCGACCAACTGACCAATGGCCGGGTGGCGGTGAATATCGTCAGCGGCTGGTTCAAGGGCGAGTTCCAAGCCATTGGCGAGCACTGGCTGGAGCACGACGAGCGCTATCGCCGCTCTGAAGAGTTCATCCGCGCCTTGAAAGGCATCTGGACCCAGGACGATTTCACCTTCAAGGGCGATTTCTACCGCTTCAACAATTACAGCCTCAAGCCCAAGCCACTGGGCCAACCGCACCCGGAGATTTTCCAGGGCGGCAGCTCCCGCGCGGCCCGGGATATGGCGGCGCGGGTGTCGGATTGGTATTTCACCAATGGCAACACACCAGAGGGGATCAAAGCCCAGGTCGACGATATCCGCGCCAAGGCGGCGGCCAATAACCATTCGGTCAAAGTCGGGGTCAATGCGTTTGTGATCGCCCGCGACACCGAGCAAGAAGCCCAGGCAGTATTGGCCGAGATCATCGACAAGGCCGACCCGGAAGCGGTCAACGCCTTTGGTGACGCCGCCAAACAAGCAGGCAAGGCATCGCCCGAAGGCGAGGGCAACTGGGCCAAGTCCAGCTTCGCCGATCTGGTGCAGTACAACGACGGCTTCAAGACCAACCTGATCGGCACGCCCCGTCAGATTGCCGAGCGTATCGTCGCGCTCAAGGCCGTGGGCGTGGACCTGGTGCTGGCGGGCTTTCTGCACTTCCAGGAGGAGGTGGAGTATTTCGGCCAGCGCGTATTGCCCCTGGTGCGCGAGTTGGAAGCCAAGGCCGCCGCGACCGGCAGCGCCAGGCCGGAGGCGTTACCTGCATAGCACCGCCGCCGCCCGTAGCGGGCAATTACCTGGGCGGCCATCCGCTGGTGCGCTGCCTAGGTACTTGCCTGCAGGGTCAGCACTTCAAAACCATCAGCGGTGACGGCCACCGTGTGTTCCCACTGGGCTGAAAGGCTGTTGTCGCGAGTCACCACGGTCCAGCCATCCTTGAGGCTGCGCACCTTGGCGCTGCCCTGGTTGAGCATCGGTTCGATGGTGAACACCATGCCTTCGCGCAGGGTCAAGCCGGTGCCCGGTCGGCCGAAGTGCAGGATTTGCGGTTCTTCGTGCATCTCCCGGCCGATTCCGTGGCCGCAATACTCGCGCACCACGCTGTAGCCATTGGCTTGGGCGTGGCTCTGGATCGCATGACCGATATCCCCCAGGCGGGCGCCGGGCCTGACTTGGCGGATACCGGCCCACATCGCCTCGAAGGTCTGTTCCACCAGGCGCCGGGCCTTGGGTGCGACGGTGCCGATCATGTACATCTTGCTGGAGTCGGCAATAAACCCGCCTTTTTCCAGGGTGATGTCGATATTGACGATATCGCCGTCCTTCAACACATCCTTGGCACTGGGCATGCCATGGCACACCACTTCGTTGATCGAGGTGTTGATGCTGAACGGATAGTCGTACTGCCCAAGGCTGGCGGGGCGTGCTTGCAGGTCATTGCGGATAAACGCCTCGACCGCCGCATCCAGTTCCAGGGTGCTCTGGCCGGCGCCGACTCGGCTGTCGAGCATGCTGAATACCTGGCCCAGCAGGCGCCCGGCTTCGCGCATCACGGCAATCTGTGCAGGGGTTTTGATCATCAGCTGCGCCCCCGGATCAGGTCGGGTTTGTCGAGCAACAGCTTGTTGATCAGGTCGTTGTAGGCCAGGTGCGGGTTGAGCTCGGCCAACAGGCCGATCTTGATCCAGAACTCTGCCTGGGCGTTGATGGAGCGGTCCATGGTGGCGCTGGCCAGGCGGACTTGTTCGTGCAAATGATCGGTAATCTTGACGATGCCCATGAGCTTCACTGTGTAGGGTGGATATACAAAGCGTATATGTTTCGTATATCGCAAGTAAACCCCGCAGTTGACTTGTAATAGGCTGCCGGTTAGTTTCGTTGCATGACATTTCAAACCTATCGTTCCCAGCCAAGCATTATTACCGCCATTCCTCATATGGCGGGATAGCGTTCGGCTGTACCCAAACCCGCCCTAGAGGCGGGTTTTGTTTTTCCGTCTCCAGGGCTCTGTCAAACGCCAGGAGACACCCATGAGTAGCCCACTGCCGCAGTCCACGCTCGACGATGGCTTGCTTGAGCATTACGTGAAGAAAATCCTCGCCGCGCCGGTCTACGACCTGGCGGTGCGCACGCCGTTGCAGCCGGCCCCGGCGCTATCGGCGTTGCTCGGCAATCAGATCCTGCTCAAGCGCGAAGACCTGCAGCCGACGTTTTCCTTCAAGATCCGCGGCGCCTACAACAAACTGGTGCAGCTTACCGATGGGCAAAAAAACTGCGGGGTGGTCACTGCATCTGCCGGCAACCATGCCCAGGGCGTGGCCCTGGCGGCGCGTGAACTGGGGATCAAGGCGACGATTGTGATGCCCAGTACCACGCCCGAATTGAAAGTGCTGGGCGTGCGCTCACGGGGCGCCGACGCGGTGCTGCACGGCGCCAGTTTTCCGTTCGCCCTGGCCCATGCGTTGCAGTTAGCCGAACAGTCAGGGGGCACTTTTGTGTCGCCCTTTGATGATCCAGACGTCATCGCCGGACAGGGCACCGTCGCCATGGAAATCCTGCGCCAGCAACAAGGCGCACTGGACGCGATCTTCGTACCGGTGGGCGGTGGCGGGTTGATCGCTGGCATCGCGGCATACATCAAGTATCTGCGCCCCGAGGTGCGGGTCATTGGCGTGGAGCCCGAAGGCTCCAGTTGCCTGCTGGCGGCCTTGCGTGCCGGCGAGCGGGTGATATTGCCCAGCGTGGACAGCTTTGCCGACGGCACCGCCGTGGCCCAGATCGGCGCCTACGGCTTTGAAATCTGCCGCCAGCATGTCGATGAAGTCATCACCGTCAGCAACGATGAACTGTGCAGCGCGATCAAGCTGATCTACGACGATACCCGCTCCATCACCGAGCCTTCAGGCGCCCTGGCGGTTGCCGGAATCCGCCGCTATGTGCAACGCACCGGGGCCCAGGGGCAGACGCTGGTGGCGATCAACTCCGGGGCCAATATCAACTTCGATAGTTTGCGCCACGTGGCAGAGCGGGTGGCGGCACAAGCC